>NZ_JARESR010000030.1:0-99413 GCF_046028015.1 Paraburkholderia sp. RL17-383-BIF-A
CGCTTTGTCGACTTCTGCAAGCAACGCCTCAGTTTCGTGTGATCGTTTCGGTACCCATACTCGATTCTCATCCTTTCAAATCGCTCAAGCTAAAGCAAAAATAGCTCTTGTAAGAAAATATAAAGCTGCCACAAAAAACAGTTTCGTCCCCTCCCTCAAGCTTCTCCTACGCGCATCGCGTAGTCTCCCTCTGTCTTAACATTCATCTCAAAATACTGTATAAATATACAGTGAAAGATCGTCGACTCATGCTTGCCCGGTGCCGGGCAGGGCGGAGCATTCCCTATTCAAGAGCGTGTCTATGGCAGCAGCGATTCAGCTGGCGACGACCGCGCTGTCGTCTCAATTGCGGCGTCAGGTGTGGCAGGGCAATGAGCTTGCCGAGGCGGATTCGCGCGTGATCTCCAGCGGTTATGCCGCGTTGGATCGGTTATTGCCGGGACAAGGCTGGTCGGCCGGTGGGTTGACGGAATTGTTGATCGAACATGGTGGCGTGGGTGAAGTACGTCTGCTATCTCATGCGCTTTGTCATCTGACGAAGCAAGCCGAGCGGCATGTCATGCTTGTGGCGCCTCCGTATCAACCATGCGCCGCCGCATTGAGGGCTTGGGGCGTCGATGTCGAGCGAGTCTTATGGGTGCGCTCGAGTGAAGACCAGGCCCTGTGGGCCGCCGCTCAGGCCTTGAAGCAAGATGGCATCGGCGCGGTCCTGGTTTGGTTGCCGAATGCGCGCGCCGACAAGGTCCGGCGCCTGCAAGTGGCGGCTCAGGAGTCGGCGTCGCTGGCATTTTTGATCCGGCCTGTCGAGGCAGCCAGGCAATCTTCCCCAGCACCATTGCGAATGATTTGCGAGCCGCTCTTGCCGGCCAATGCGCAGACGATCAACCGTCGTCAATGGCTACAGGAGATCGGTTTGTCGATCGACATCTTCAAGCGCCGGGGGCCGCCGCCAGCTGAACCTCTTCGACTCGTTTTGCCTTTACAAAGCGGTTTGTTGCCGGAAAACGGAGTCGGCAGCCATCAAGGACTCAAGATCAAACATGCTGTGGATCGCAGTCACATTGCCACTCTTGTCACTGGAAGCGGTGAAGCCTCTTATGCCGCTCCCGGATGGTTCGCTCGCGAAGCCGAATCGACGTGAGTCGCGCGACGAGGCAGACCAACCTCACAATGTCGAAGAAATCCGTGAGGGGCGTTGTTACGCATTAGCCGATCATGCGCACATTCTGATGCCGGATTTCGACGCCCTGCGCGCCGGTGTGCAGGCGGGTCAATCGCGTTCCTATGCGTTGGCGTTGACGCCGGAGCTTGAACTGCTTGCCGCCGATCCCGCCCGCGAAACTCAGTCGTTCGAATCAATCGCGCTTGCATTGCTCACGTACACACCGAAAGTGTCTCTCGCCGACGCGCATACCCTGTTGCTCGAAGTCGGTTCGGGGTTGAGATTGTTCGGCGGCTTGCACGCGTTGTTGTCGCGGGTGTCTGCCACGGTGGCGGAGTTCGGCTATACGGCGCGTATTGCCTGTGCGCCGACCGCCTGGGGGGCGTGGCTGTTGGCGCAGGCGCGCTGCGTTCAGCAGGGGCGTCGCTGGCATGTGGTGAAGGAGACTTCACTCGCGCGTGTGCTGGATGGTTTATCCGTATCGCTGCTGCCGGTCACGCCGGCGCATCGCGATGCGTTTTCGCATGTCGGCTGCGCGACGCTGGCCGATTTGCGTCAGTTGCCACGCTCGGGTGTCGTGCGACGTTTCGGCAGCGGAGTTCTGGATCTGCTGGCGCAGGCGTATGGCACGCGTCCGGATCCACGTGAGTCGTTTCGTGCGCCGGCGTCGTTCCACGCGCAACTGGAATTACCCTCGCGGGTCGATAACGCGGATGCCTTGCTGTTCGCCGCGCGTCGGCTGATTGTGCAATTGGCCGGCTGGCTGAGCGCGCATCATGCAGCGCTCAGCGGTTATACGTTGCTGCTCGAGCATGAATTGGCATCCCGTCATGCGCCGAAGACATCTAGCCTGAAGGTTGCCTGGGCCATACCGTCGCGCGATGCAGAGCACCTGATCTGGTTGCTGCGGGAAAAGTTGAATCAGACGGTGCTGGCGGCACCGGTTATCGAGTTGAAGCTGGTTGCGGATCAGATCAGTGAATATGCCGGGCAGTCGGACACGTTGTTTCCCATGCCCGAATCGGACGGCGATTCGATTGCGCGTCTGCTTGAACGCTTGAGCGCGCGGTTGGGGCCGGAGAATGTGCTGCAGATGTCGGTGCGGGACGATCATCGTCCCGAGCGGGCAATGCGCGTCGAAGCCTACCAGGCGCAAGCGTTTTCACGCAAGAAGCGCTCGCCGGCTAAGTCCCGGTCGAAAGTCAAAGCGGACAAAACCTGGCTGACCGATGAGTTGCGGCACGCTGCAGCGGAAAAAAGGCATGAAGACGGCGAGACGGCCACGCAGGCTACGCAAGCAACCCAGGCAACCCAGGCAACCCAGGCAACCCAGGCAACCCGACTCCTATCCAGAACAAATAACGCAAAAAACACCAGCACATCCACACCGCAAGCCGGTAACGCGCAGGCATCCCTCGACTTACCCGACAGCGCGTTGCCTTCTCAACCTCGCCCGGTCTGGATGCTCGATAAGCCGTTGCGCCTGATGATGCGCGACCAGCGGCCGATCTATCGTCGGCCGCTGAAAATGCTCACGCGTACCGAACGGATCGAAGCAGGGTGGTGGGACGGCAACACTGTCGAGCGCGATTACTACGTCGCGGCCGATGACCGCGGTCATATGTTCTGGGTCTACCGCGAACGTCTTAGCGGCGAGTGGTATCTACAAGGTTTGTTCGGCTGAACATCATGCCCCTATCGCCGCCATCGTTCCTTGCGCAGCAGGCACTCGCCACGCATTTGCCGGCGTATGCGGAGTTGCATTGCCTGACTAATTTCTCTTTCCTGCGTGGCGCTTCGCATCCTCATGAGCTCGTCGAGCAGGCGATGTCGCGCGGCTATAGCGCGCTCGCGATCACCGATGAATGTTCGCTGGCAGGCGTCGTTCGAGCTCATACGGCGTTGAGGGAGCTCAAGGACGAGCGGGACCGGCAGCAGAAAGAGCGCGAGGACAAGGCAAAGGCAAAGACGGCGCAATCGAAAGCGCCTTCGGAAGGTACGTCGGAAACCGGAGCAGCAGAACGTGAAACCTCGGAACCCGAGGAACCCGAGGAATCCGAGGCATTAAAACCCCTCCCTCATCTGATCATCGGCAGCGAACTCAATCTGACCGACGATACCGGCGAACCCTTCTGCACCCTGGTTGCGCTAGCAACCAATCGCAACGGTTACGGCAATCTTTCCGAGTTGATCACACTGGCTCGATCGCGCGCGGACAAAGGCAGTTATCGGCTCGGTCCGTCCGACTTTACCGATGCGTTGCCCCATCTTGCACATCTGAAGACGCTGCCCGATTGCATCCTGATGCTCGTGCCGCAACGTACGGCGACGCTCTCGCATACGCTGCGTTGCGCGCATTGGCTTGCATCGTTCGCTGCACAACGGGCGTGGATCGCACTGGAACTCTGGCAGACAGGTAGCGACGATCTTCAGATCGACGCCTTGCGCATGATTTCAAAAGCGAGTGGGTTGCCGTTGGTCGCGGCAGGTGGCGTTCTGATGCATGCGCGATCGCGCAAGCCGTTGCAGGACACGATGACCGCCATCGGCCTCGTCACGCCGCTATCGGCGTGCGGTCACGCGCTCGAAGCGAATGCGGAGCGGCATATGCGTACGCGTGTACGGCTCGGCAAACTGTATCCGCGCGATACGCTGGAAGAAACGCTGCGTATCGCTGCGCTATGCCGCTTCTCGCTCGATGAACTCAAGTATGAGTATCCCGAGGAACTGGTGCCCGCCGGCGAGTCGCCATCGAGTTATCTGCGCAAGCTGGTCATGGCCGGCGCGATGGAGCGCTGGCCCAAAGGCATGGACCTGAAGCGAATCGGTCAGATCGAAAAAGAGTTGGCACTGATCGCCGATCTGAAATACGAAAAGTATTTTCTGACGGTGCACGATATCGTGAGTTTCGCGCGCTCCAGAAACATTCTCTGTCAGGGGCGAGGCTCGGCGGCGAATTCGATCGTCTGTTACTGCCTGCATGTGACGGAAATCGATCCGGTGCACATGAACATGCTGATCGAGCGATTCATCTCCCGCGCGCGCAACGAACCGCCTGATATCGACGTCGACTTCGAGCATCAGCGGCGTGAAGAGGTGATCCAATATATCTACACGAAGTATGGCCGCCATCGGGCGGCGCTCACTGCATCGCTGATTACGTATCACGCGCGTAGCGCGCTAAAGGATGTGGGCAAGGCGCTGGGTCTCGAGGCGTCGTTGATCGAGCGGATCAGCAAGTCGCAACAATGGTGGGACGGCACGGATGCGGTCGCCAGATATCTGGCCGAAGCGGGCTTCGACGCCAACTCGCACATCACGCAGAATCTGATTCGCTTGACCAAAGAGTTGCGCGCTTTTCCGCGTCATCTGTCGCAACACGTCGGCGGGTTTGTGATCGCGAAAGACAAGCTGTCGCGGCTCGTGCCGATCGAAAACGCCACGATGAAAGACCGCAGCGTGATCGAATGGGACAAGGACGATATCGACGCGCTCAAGTTGCTGAAAGTCGACGTGCTGGCGCTCGGCATGTTGTCGGCGATCCGGCGCGCGCTGGAGTTCGTCGCATTGAGGCGCGGTTTTCCGAAGTTCAGGGTGCAGGATATTGCGCGCGAGGATCGGGCCGTCTACGAAATGTGCGGCCATGCCGATACGATCGGCGTATTCCAGATCGAATCGCGTGCGCAGCAAAGCATGCTGCCGCGCCTGAAGCCCAACAAGTACTACGATCTCGTGATCGAAGTGGCGATCGTGCGGCCGGGGCCGATTCAGGGCGGCATGGTGCATCCCTATCTGCGCCGCAAGCAGGGGCTCGAACCGGTCGACTACGCGAAGGACGAACTGCGTCCCGTGCTCGAACGTACGCTCGGGGTGCCGATTTTCCAGGAACAGGTGATGCATCTGGCGATGGTTGCGGCCGAATATACCGGTGAGCAGGCCGATCAGTTGCGACGTGCCATGGCCGCATGGCGACGCAGTGGCAATCTTGCGAAGTATCAGAAGGATTTGAACGAGCGGATGCTCAAGCGTGGCTATGAGCCGGCGTTCATCGAGCGCATCTGCAAACAGATTGAAGGCTTCGGCGAGTATGGTTTTCCAGAGAGCCATGCGGCGAGCTTCGCGTTGCTCGTCTATCTCAGCGCGTGGTTGAAGCGCTATGAACCGGCGGCTTTTCTGGCGGGTTTGCTGAACAGTCAACCGCTGGGGTTTTACTCGCCATCGCAACTGGTTCAGGACGCGAAGCGGCACGGCGTCAAGGTATTGCCGCCCGACGTGACTTTGAGCGATTGGGAGTCGACATTCGAGAGGCGCGATCATGAAGGGCAGCGGATCTCCGCGGAAGAGACCTGTTTGCATCGTCAGCAGACCGTACTATCTGCGCAGCAATTGCGCGATCTTTCGCTGCGGCATCTGACGGTCAGCAGAACGATCCGGCGCGCGGCACGGAGATTGACGGCTCGCGTGTTTCAGCCGTCCGGCACCTATGGCGCTCGCGGTCCCGCCGTGCGTATCGGCATGCATCTGATCAAAGGTCTGGCGCAAGGGGCCGCGCAACGCATCATGGCGGCTCGCAACGAGGCGCAGTTTGCCGATGTCGACGATCTGGCGCGCCGCGCGGCCTTGACGCGGCGCGATCTCGAAGCACTTGCCGCGGCGAACGCGCTGGTCAGTATCGCGGGACATCGACGCGAAGCGTGGTGGGCTGTGACGGCGCAGCATACAGTGCCCAAATTGCTACGCGACGCGCCGATCGCCGAAGCGCCGCTGGCATTGCCGCAGGCAGCCGAAAGCCGCGAAATCGTCGACGATTATGCGAGCCTCGGCCTCACGCTCAATCGTCATCCGCTCGCACTATTGCGCGCGCGTCTTGCGCGGCAGCGTTTTCGCACGGCCGCCGAACTCGCCGCCTGTCAGCACGGCACGCTCGCGAGAGCATGCGGCATCGTGACCGTGCGACAACGGCCTGGCACGGCAAATGGCACGGTGTTCGTTTCCATCGAAGACGAGACCGGTTCGATCAACGTGATCGTCTGGCCGTCGTTGGTGGAGAAGCAGCGCAAGGTTTTGCTGGGCGCATCGTTGCTGGCGGTATACGGCGTTTTGCAACGCGACGACGGTGTGGCTACCGGCGGCGACCATGCGGGCCATGACGTTCGCGAAAGTCAGGCAGGCAAGGCGAAACAGAAAAACCGGGGCGAGGTGATCCATCTCGTCGCCCATCGCCTTGAGGACCACAGCGAATGGCTCGGTGAACTGGCGACGGCAAGCCGTGATTTTCACTGAGGCAGGCTTGCCGCAGGCAAGCGCGCCTTAACGCCGGACCGTCGCGCCAGCCGCGTCGTACACATCAGAATACGGCGATCTGGCGTGGCCAGTCTCACCCGCACGACACGACGTTCTACGCGCGCGCGTCACCGTGCCATGGAAAAGCGCTTAACACTTGCCGTATCGCCGTATCGAACGGCGTGCGGCGGCCAATCCCGAGTGCCTCGAGCCGGGTCGAAGCCAGATGGCAGTTATGCGGGCGCGGCGTCGCATCGATCGGCGTGCGTTGCGGTGTCAGGTGCGCGTCGAGTTGCAGCGCCTCGGCAAGGCGAACCGCGATCTCGTACTTGTTCATCGGTTCGTCGCCCGACCATTGCACGATGCCGCGAATTGCGTCACCACGTGCATGCAGTTCGAGCATCTGCCGGATCACGAACGCGACATCCGGCGTGAAGGTGGGATAACGGATCGCCCAGGCATCCATGACCGCAGGTTGGGCAGCCGGCGCAGCCGATGCTGCGATCGCCGGCACGAGGCTCGTCACGGCCGACTCCGCCCAACCGACGATCGGTCCGTACAGCAGCGGCAAGCGCAGTACGCAGCCGAGATCGGTCGATTCAGCCAGCGCGCGCTCACCTTCGAGCTTGCTGCGCCCGTAGGCATTGAGCGGCGCCGGCGCGCAATCGTGCTCGTAGGGCGGGTGCGTGCCGTCGAACACGTAATCGGTGGAGATCGACAGTGTCCATGCGCCGCGCCGGTTTGCCGCCGTGGCAAGGGTGCGCACTGCCTCGACGTTCAGCGCGCGGGCCAGCGCCGGATCATGCTCGCACACGTCCGGCCGGCGCTCCGCCGCGGCAACCACCAGCGCGTCCGGCGCTTCGCGCTCGACGAACTGCTCGACTGCCCGCGCGTCGCGAATGTCCAGCGCGACTGTGCCCGGCGCCGGCCGGCTAAACGATGTGGCCACCACTTGCCAGCCGGCCCGCTGGGTCAGTTCGTCTGCGAGCGCGCGGCCTAGCAGCCCGGAGGCGCCGATGACAGCAACTTTGAACATGCCGTGAACTCGCTTAACGGACTGCGCCGGACGCGTTCGTCGTTGCGCGGCTTGTCACGTTCGTCACCGTGTAGCCGGCTTCGTCGATGGCGGCCTTCAGCGTCTCGGCCGGTTGCGCCGATTCGACCGTCACGCGCCCGGCGCTCAGGTCCACCTGGACTTGCGCGGCTTCATCGTGTTCGCGGATTGCGTTCGTGACCGCCGCGACGCAATGCTGGCAGCTCATACCTTCAACCTGGAATTCGATCGTCATTGGGATTGCCTCGGAAAATGGATAGTGCGCCAGTTGAATTATGCCTGCCGATCCGCAATTGGGTGATGACCTTCCCATTATGGGAAGGTGTAGGATCGACTCTCACACTGGGGAAACGGCCATGAATATCGGCGAAGCGGCCCGCGCGTCGGGCGTCACGGCGAAAATGATTCGCTACTACGAAAGCGTCGGCCTGCTGGCGGCGAAAGCGCGCACGAGTGCCGGCTATCGCGTATACGGCCCGCAGGAGGTTCATTCGCTGCGGTTCATCCGTCAGGCGCGACGGCTCGGCTTTCTGGTCGAAGATATTCGACGGCTGCTGGCGCTGTGGCACGATCGCTCCCGCGCCAGTGTCGAAGTGAAGAAAATTGCGCTGGAACACGTTGCCGACCTTGATCGCCGGATTGCCGAACTGACCGACATGCGCGACACGTTGGCGCACCTGGCCGACCATTGCCACGGCGATGATCGCCCCGATTGTCCAATTATCGAGCGGCTTGCCGACTCCGACCTGGTTGCGGGGCAGGGTTGTCATCCGATTTAATGTCTTGCGACGTCCGGTGCTACCCGAAGGCTGCGTTAGGTGGCGCCCGAGTGGGTTAAGCACCAATGTTGTGCTTCAAAATAAGGGGCGAGATCAGACATGACAAAAAGTCGAGTTGAATTCAGCAAAATCAATAAGTTGCACGCACCATGCTCGTGCACCATTCCAAAACGGAATGCACGTCATGCGGGCATTTCACTAGCATGGTTGCACCATAGGTCTATAATCCGGGTTAACCCTTTTACGGGAAATCCCTGATGCCCAATCCACCGGGGATTCAATCTGATCCTTGGAGAACATCATGTTTGCATACGTACTTGAAAAGCTGAGCACCTGGTTTGAAACTGCTGAACGCACCCGTCGTGAAGAGTACCTGGCGTCGTCTTCGGATATCGTCCAGCTCGAACAGCGCATCCGTTCGCTCGAAACCGGCGGCTACTCGCTGTAAGTTTCAAATGCATCAAGTGTGACCCGGTAGCGCTATTGCGCGGCCATGGCAGTAAAGTGTTGAGCCCCGTCTATGCGGGGCTTTGTCACATTTGGGCTTTGAAAATTCAGGTCGGGCGGCGCCCGGAAGCTACTCGTGGCGAATATCGACTAGCTTCGTAGCTACCGTCGCGGTAAGGTAAAGCGTTTCCTGCGCAATCCGGCTTCTCAAACTCAACCGGCCCGCTCATGCCATCTGCCCGCCAGCACCAATTACTCCTGGTCTTGACCATTGCAGCCTCCCTGGCAATGGTTTTTGCCGCGTCGAGCGCTTCTGCTGTGTCGGCCAACACGCGTAAGCCGGTGATTCTCGACTCCCAAAACGGTATCAGCGACGGTCAGAGCGGAACCGTGCTCCAGACCGCGCCGCTTTCACGGCAGCCAATCGTCGAAGCGCAGCCCATCGCGACACCGACCGAATTGGCGCCGAACTCGTCGATCCCGATCGTGGTTGCGCCTTATATCCCGCTGCCCGTAGGCGGGGCCACGTCGCGGCCAACTCAGCCACAGCCACAGCCTCATCCAGCGCCTCGTTCGCAATAAGCGCTCGCGCGCGATTGTTGCCGGCGGTTCTTCTTCACCTCCACTAATGCCTCGGTGAGCGGCTATTGCGCGGGCCACCGGGAGGACGCTCGCGGCAACACCTGTGCTTTCGAGCCAGTGACGAGCCCTCGTGGCCCGCGCCATTGGGGTTTGGGCGCATGGCGCGGGCGAAACCGTCCGACGACAATCATCGCGCGGTCTTTCGCCGGCGGCTCTGGCCATGCATCGATCGCGCGGTTGCCGAATTGAACGAAAAACAGAATAAGGAGACATTGAATGCCGACTTACTGGATGCGACAGGCCGCCAGCGCCTGCGTCACGCTGCTTGCGCTGGCCACGCTGCCTGCCGCCGCGCTCGCCAAAGAGACACCGGAAAAGCCTGCGCTGACGATGGCCGTCGGTGGTCTGCCGGGTCTCTACTATCTGCCGGTACTCGCCGCGCAACAGCTGGGCTACTTCAAGGACGAAGGCCTCGATGTCACGCTCGAAGACTTCGCGGGTGGATCGAAAGCGCTGGAAGCGGTGGTGGGCGGTAGTGCCGACGTGGGCGCGGGCGCATTCGAGCACACGCTGTTCATGCAGGAGAAAGGGCAGCACTACCGGGCCTTCGCATTGATGGGGCGCGCGCCGCAGATCGTTGTCGCGGTGCTGAAGTCGAAGGCGGATCAACTCAAGACGATGGCGGACTTCAAAGGCGCGAAAGTCGGGGTGAGTGCGCCGGGTTCGTCGACGGATCTCGTGCTCACCGTGGCTTTGCGCAAAGCGGGCGTGCAGCGCAACGAGATATCGGCGATCGGTGTGGGCAGCGGCGCCTCGGTGCTCGCGGCAGTGAGCGGCGGGCAGATCGACGCGCTTTCCAACGTCGATCCGATGATGACCAAACTGGCTCGCACCGGCGCGATCAAAATACTGGTGGATACGCGCACGGTGAAGGGTACCCAAGAGGTGTTCGGCGGGACGATGCCGGCGGCGACGCTTTATGCGTCGGACAGTTTCATCCAGAAGTATCCGAAGACTACCCAGGCGCTCGCCAATGCAATCGTGCGCGCGGATCATTGGCTGCAGACCGCGAGCGATGCGGATCTGCTGAAAATGGTGCCGCCGGCCTATCTGCTCAACGACCCGGCGCTCTATGTGGAGGCTTTCCACAATGTGCGCGACGCCTACTCCCCGGACGGACTGATGCCCGCGGACGGCCCGGCGACCTCGTTACGCGCGCTGTCCTCGTTCGATACCCGGCTCGACCCGAAAAAGATCGACCTGAACGCGACCTATACCAACGACTTCGCCCACAAGGCCGCGGCGCAGCTCAAGTAGGCGGGAATGACGGAGCGGGCAGCCGGCTCTGCGCGCGATATTTGCGCGTGACCGGCGACAGGGCCCACGTGGCTCGGCGAGCTACTCGCGCTTGCAGCGCGCGCCGAGCAACTACTCAGTCGCCGCGATACTCGACCTTGAACTGTGCGGCCTTGTCTTGGCCGAGCACCTTGACGAGCCAGGGCATCTGGTCTTTCAGTGTTTTCGCCAGCGTGTACGGCGGGTTCAGGATGAACATGCCGCTGCCGAAAAGTCCAAAACCGTCTTCCGGCGGGTTGCTGACCGTTAAGCTCACGTGGAGCCAGTTACGCTCCTGCAGTTTCTTCAACTGATCGGGGAAACGCTGCGATTCAGGGCGCCTCACTTGCGGATACCAGATGGCATACGTGCCGGTCGGGAAACGCTTCAGGCTTTCTTCCACGCTGCGCAACGTGCGCGTGTAGTCGCGCTTGTCCTCATACGAAGGATCGAGCAAGACCAGCGCGCGCCGTGGCGCCGGCGGCAGCAAGGCGAGAATGCCTTCGAAGCCGTCGCCCGCATACAGCATGGCGCGGCGGCCTGCGTCGCGGAAATTGTGGCGCAGCACGTCGATCTCGGTGGTGTGCAGTTCGAACAGACGCATGCGGTCCTGTTCACGCATCTGCCGCCACGCGATATACGGCGAGCCGGGATAAAAGCGCAACTGGCCGTCCGGATTGAGCGCGCTCACTTCGTCGACGTAGTCGGCGAAGATGGGCGGCAGATCGTTGCGCTCCCACAATCTGGCAATGCCGGTCTGGAATTCGCCGGTTTTGGTCGCGTAACCTTCCTTCAGCGAATAGACACCGGCGCCCGCGTGCGTGTCGATATACCAGTAGGATTTGTCCTTCTGACCGAGGTAGCGCAGGAGTTGCAATACGACGGCGTGTTTCAGAACGTCGGCGTGATTGCCTGCATGAAAGGCGTGGCGGTAGCTGAGCATGATGAGGAGACGCTGAAAGAGGGCGTGCCGCTCCAAGGCGGATTCGGCGCTGCAGATGCACTGCGGCTGCACAGCGGGCATATGGCGCCGGTGTGCAGCGCGGTCGCGTATTGTACGCGAGGCCGCGTTGCGCACCGGCGCTTTGCAGTGAGTGCCGCGTAACACGTTACTGGCTGCGATCCGCCGGATCCATGTTACGCGTTCAGTGGCCGGCCCTGTCAGTCGTGCGCGTCGCCGATAATTGCCTCGATCCGCTCCTTGATCTCAGGCGTGATCCGCTCGGCCACTTCGGCGGACTTCATGTTTTCGCCGATCTGTTCGACCCGCGACGCCCCCGTGATTACCGTGCTGACATGGGGATTCTTCAGAATCCAGCCTATCGCGAGCTGGCCGACCGTGCAGCCTAACTCGTCAGCCACTTCGCCGAGCTTGCCGACCACGTCGTTCTTGCCCGCGTCGGTGACCTGCTTGCGCAGCCAGTCGTAGCCTTGCAATTGCGCGCGGCTGTCGGCCGGCACGCCGTCGCGGTATTTGCCGGTCAGCAGGCCGGACGCAAGCGGGCTCCAGGTGGTCAGGCCAAGGCCGATATCCTCATAGAGCCGCTTGTATTCCTGCTCGACGCGGTTGCGGTGGAACAGGTTGTATTGCGGCTGCTCCATGACCGGCTTGTGCAGATGGTGCCGTTCCGCAATGTCATAAGCGGCGCGGATTTCATCGGCGCTCCATTCGGACGTGCCCCAGTACAGCGCCTTGCCGCGAGTGATCATGTCGCTCATGGCCCAGACGGTTTCCTCCACCGGCGTGTTCGGGTCCGGACGATGACAGAACACCAGATCGACATAGTCGAGTTGCAGACGTTTGAGCGACGAATCGATCGCGTTCAGAAGATATTTGCGGTTCAGCGTGTGGTACTGGTTCGGCGCTTCCGCGAGCCCCCAGAAAAATTTTGTCGACACCACATAGCTCACGCGCGGCCACGCCAATTCTTTGAGCGCCTGCCCCATGATTTCTTCGGATTGGCCGCCGGCATACACCTCGGCGTTGTCGAAGAAGTTGACTCCCGCGTCACGTGCGGCCGCCAGCGATTCACGTGCAGCGCGGCTGTCGACCTGATTGCCGTAGGTGACCCACGAGCCGATGGACAGTTCGCTGACTTGCAGGCCGGAGCGGCCCAGACGTCGATAATTCATGCATTCCTCCTTGTTGGTGATGCCACCGGAATCCCGCTGAAAACGTCCAGTTTAAAGAGATAAGTTGCAATATGCTTTTTACCGATGGAGTTCACACGGTTCATGCACAATAGCAGCGTTGGCCGCAGTGCAGCATTCGGCCGAACGGTCTATACCGTTCGGCCGACTTCACGCCGCCCGCGGCCCGTGGTCTCATTGCTCATTAACTGCATGGAGGTTCTGGATGTCTTCACTGAACACAAATCTGAATGGCAAAGTCGCGGTGGTGACCGGCGCGGCAAGCGGCATCGGCAAGCAGATCGCGCTGACCTTATCCGCAGCGGGCGCGGCCGTCGCGATCGCCGACCTGAACCAGGACGGGGCGAATGCCGTCGCTGAAGAAATCAAAAAGGGCGGCGGCAAGGCAATCGGCGTGGCGATGGACGTCACGAATGAAGACGCCGTCAACCAGGGCATCGACAAGGTCGCCGCGGAACTCGGCTCGGTCGATATTCTCATTTCCAACGCCGGCATTCAGATCGTCAATCCGATCGAAAACTATTCGTTTTCAGACTGGAAGAAGATGCAGGCGATCCACGTGGACGGCGCCTTCCTGACCACCAAGGCAGCGCTCAAGCATATGTACAAGGACGATCGCGGCGGCATCGTGATCTACATGGGTTCGGTCCACTCGCATGAAGCGTCGCCGCTCAAGTCGGCTTATGTGACGGCAAAGCACGCATTGCTGGGCCTCTCGCGTGTGCTCGCGAAGGAAGGCGCAAAGCACAACGTGCGCTCGCATGTGGTGTGTCCCGGCTTCGTCCGTACGCCGCTCGTCGACAAGCAGATTCCGGAGCAGGCCAAGGAACTGGGCATCAGCGAAGAAGAGGTGGTGAAGCGTGTCATGCTGGGCGGTACGGTCGACGGCATCTTCACCACGGTGGAAGACGTCGCGCAGACCGTGCTGTTCCTGTCGACCTTCCCGACGGCAGCGCTGACCGGGCAGTCCTTCATTGTGAGTCACGGCTGGTATATGCAATAAGGAGGCACCCATGGCGCAACGCAATCTCAAGCGGGCGCGCGTCGCCGCGCCCGGCGACGGGGAAGGCGAGGGCGCCGGTCCGGCGCCCGCTGAGCACCTGGGCCGGCACGTCCATCTGCCTGACTACGAAACCGTTGCGCTGATGCTGCAAGGCGGCGGTGCGTTGGGTGCCTACCAGGCCGGTGTCTTCCAGGGGCTTCACGAAGCCGGCATCGAGCCGAACTGGCTGGCCGGCATTTCGATCGGCGCGTTGAACACCGCCATCATTGCGGGCAATCCGCCGGAGAAGCGCGTCGAGCGGTTGTTGAAATTCTGGGAGACGATCTGCCAGCCGGCTTTCGGCCCGCCGTTGCCGGCATTTATCGAGCACGCGCTTTTCAACTCCAGCGAAGCCGTGCGCAAAGCGTTCACGGCAACGCAGGCAATGGGTGCCATCGTCGAGGGGCAGAAGGGCTTTTTCGTGCCCCGCTTCCCACCGCCGTTGCCCACGGTGTCCGGGCCGCCGCAACAGGCGAGTTATTACGACACCACGCCGCTAAAAGCCACGCTGGAAGCGCTTTGCGATTTCGACCGGATCAATTCGCGCGAAATGCGCGTTTCGGTGGGCGCGGTGAATTGCGGCTCGGGGAATTTCGCGTACTTCGACAACACGCACACCACACTGAGGCCCGAGCACTTCATGGCCTCAGGTGCGCTGCCTCCAGGGTTCGCGGCGGTCGAGATCGACGGCCAGTTTTACTGGGACGGCGGTTTGATGTCGAATACGCCGCTCTATGAGGTGATCCAGTCCACACCGCGCCGCGACACGCTCGCGTTTCAGGTCGATCTCTGGAGTGCGATCGGACCTGTGCCGGACAACATCACCGATGTCCAGGGGCGTATGAAAGACATCCAGTATTCGAGCCGCACGCGTCTCGTGACCGACATGCTGCAACGGTCGCAGCGTTTCCGGCACGTGTTGCGCGAGGTGCTGGAACGCGTGCCGTCGGACCAGCGTGACGATCCGTGGTGCAAACTCGCGGAAGATCTGTCGTGTTCGAAGCGCTACAACGTGATTCACCTCATCTACCGCGAGAAGGAATACGAAGGGCACTACAAGGACTTTCAGTTCGGACTGTCGACGATGCGTGAACATTGGCAAAGCGGTCTGGAGGACATTCGTCGTTCGCTCGCGCAACCGGATTGGCTCGACATGCCGAATAACGACGCAGGCTTTGTCACGCACGATATCCATCGGGATTCGCGCTGAAGAGCGGCGGGTCCGGGCGGCGCGCGCAATAGAGGTGGATCTCTGTCGTCGCGGCAAGTCATGATGCATCGCAAACGTCTCGGCTCACGTCGCAAGTAACAGGCAATCAGGCACAAAAAAACGGCGCCCCGAAAGGGCGCCGTTTCCACAAGCAAGTTCAAGCAGAGCGCGTGCAATGAATGCCCGCGCGTCTCGATGCTTTACTTCAACACTTGAGCGATCGCGTTGGCCACCGCGTCGAGGTTGCGCGTATTCAGCGCAGCCACGCAGATGCGACCCGTGCTCACGGCATAGATGCCGAACTCTTCACGCAGACGGTCCACTTGCGGCGCCGTCAGACCCGAGTACGAGAACATGCCGCGTTGCGCGTTCACGAAGCTGAAGTCACGGTCCACGCCGCTAGCCTTCAGGCGTTCGACCAGACCGTTGCGCATCGCGCGGATACGGTCGCGCATTTCGGCCAGTTCCGTTTCCCACGTGGCGCGCAGTTCCGGCGACGCGAGCACGGCTGCGACCACCGAGCCGCCGTGCGTCGGCGGGTTCGAGTAGTTCGTGCGGATCACGCGCTTCAGTTGCGACAGCACGCGAGCGGCTTCTTCCTTGCTTGCCGTGATGATCGACAGAGCGCCGACGCGCTCGCCATACAGCGAGAACGACTTCGAGAATGACGACGAGACAAACACGTTCAGTTCCGACGCGGCGAACAGACGCACGGCCGCAGCGTCCGCTTCGATGTTGTCGCCGAAACCCTGGTAGGCGATGTCGAGGAACGGCACCAGATCGCGCGCCTTGACGACTTCGACAACCTGCTTCCATTGCTCGACGCTCAGGTCCACGCCGGTCGGGTTATGGCAGCACGCGTGCAGCACGACGACGGTGCCCGCGGCGTAGCTGTTCAGCGCGCTCAACATGGCGTCGAAATTCACGCCGTGGGTGTGCGCGTCGTAGTACGGGTACGACACGACTTCGAAGCCTGCGCCTTCGAACAGCGCGCGGTGGTTTTCCCAGCTCGGGTCGCTGATCGCGACCTTGGCGTTCGGGTTCAGACGCTTCAGGAAGTCCGCGCCGATCTTCAGCGCGCCCGTGCCGCCCAATGCTTGCGCCGTCACGACACGGCCCGCTGCGATCAGCGGCGAGTCGTTGCCGAGCAGCAGTTTCTGCACGGCGGCATCGTAAGCGGCAATACCTTCGATCGGCAGATACCCGCGCGGCAGCGCGGCGTCGACGCGGGCCTTTTCGGCGTCGCGCACCGCGCGCAACAGCGGAATCTTGCCTTCTTCGTTGAAGTACACGCCGACGCCAAGGTTGACCTTGGTCGTGCGCGTATCGGCGTTGAAGGCTTCGTTCAGGCCCAGAATCGGGTCGCGGGGAGCAAGTTCGACGGCGGAGAACAGAGACATGATGGATGGGCAGCAGTAGTGAAAAGAGGA
Source organism: Paraburkholderia sp. RL17-383-BIF-A (assembly GCF_046028015.1). NCBI lineage: Bacteria > Pseudomonadati > Pseudomonadota > Betaproteobacteria > Burkholderiales > Burkholderiaceae > Paraburkholderia > Paraburkholderia sp. RL17-383-BIF-A. The sequence continues at coordinate 16,476 of NZ_JARESR010000030.1, forward strand.
CGGCTTCGATCGCGGACGGCCGGGCCAGCAGTGGTGTCCGGCGCAGGGCACAAACGGACTGCGGACAACGGCAAGCGAGTGCAGCTTCGCATTGTAACGAATTCGCGACCATTTTTTGGCCGACACGGCCGGACGGATGGAATTTTTCGCTTGAAAAACAGGCACTCCGGTGCCAATTGAAAAGAGCGGCGAGGTCCGCAACGCCGTCTGGAGAGACCGGAAAACCGGCCCGCAACCGAGCGGCGACGGGGCGTCACGGCCACCTGGCCGCGATGAGCCAATGCCCTGCGACCGCCCCAAAGGGCCACAACATCGCGCCCGACCAGACTCGCGCGAACCCTTGAAAAGCCTACGCAGACCCGCTCGATCCTCGATTCCCGCAACCCGTTAGAATAGTTCTTTGCCCCAAGGCCAGGCGCCGCCCCACATGTCCGAACAACATCTGACTGAAGCCGAAGATACGCTCGACGAATCCAAATTCGTCAGGTTCGAAGGCTCGCCGTTTCAGCTGTACCAGCCGTATCCGCCCGCCGGCGACCAGCCCACGGCGATCGACACGCTCGTGGAAGGCGTCGAAGACGGCCTCGCATTCCAGACGCTGCTCGGCGTGACCGGCTCCGGCAAAACCTTCACCATGGCCAACACGATCGCGCGGCTCGGCCGCCCGGCCATCGTGTTCGCGCCGAACAAGACGCTTGCCGCGCAGCTCTATTCGGAGTTCCGCGAGTTTTTCCCGCGCAATGCGGTCGAGTACTTCGTCTCGTACTACGACTACTATCAGCCGGAAGCGTACGTGCCGCAGCGCGACCTGTTCATCGAGAAGGACTCGTCGATCAACGAGCATATCGAGCAGATGCGGCTATCGGCCACCAAGAGCCTGATGGAGCGGCGCGACGTGGTGATCGTGGCGACGGTGTCGGCGATTTACGGTATCGGCAATCCGTCCGAATACCACAAGATGATTCTGACGCTGCGCACCGGCGACAAGCTCGGCCAGCGCGACATCATCGCGCGGCTGATCGCCATGCAGTACAACCGCAACGAGGCCGACTTCCAGCGCGGCTCGTTTCGCGTGCGCGGCGACACGATCGATATTTTCCCGGCCGAGCATGCCGAAATGGCGGTGCGCATCGAGTTGTTCGACGACGAAATCGAAACGCTGCAACTGTTCGATCCGCTCACCGGCCGCGTGCGTCAGAAGATTCCGCGCTTTACGGTGTATCCGTCGTCGCACTATGTGACGCCGCGCGATACCGTGGTGCGCGCGGTGGAAACGATCAAGAACGAACTGCGTGAGCGGCTCGAATTCTTCTACAGCGGCGGCAAGCTGGTTGAAGCGCAGCGGCTTGAGCAGCGCACGCGCTTCGACCTGGAAATGCTGCAGGAACTGGGCTTCTGCAAGGGCATCGAGAACTACTCGCGGCATTTCTCGGGCGCGGCGCCGGGCGAACCGCCGCCCACGCTGGTCGATTACCTGCCGTCAGACGCGATCATGATGCTGGACGAATCGCATGTGCTGATCGGGCAGTTGAACGGCATGTACAACGGCGACCGGGCACGTAAAGAGAATCTGGTCGACTACGGTTTCCGCCTGCCGTCGGCGCTCGATAACCGGCCGCTCAAATTCAACGAGTTCGAACGCAAGATGCGCCAGGTGGTGTTCGTCTCGGCCACGCCGGCGGACTACGAGCAGAAAACGGCCGGGCAGGTGGCGGAGCAGCTGGTGCGCCCCACGGGTCTCGTCGATCCGGAAATCGAAGTGCGGCCGGCGCGCAGCCAGGTCGACGACGTACTAGGCGAGATCAACGAGCGCGTCAAAGTGGGCGACCGCGTGCTGGTAACGGTGCTGACCAAGCGCATGGCCGAGCAGTTGACCGAGTTTCTGGCCGACCATGGCGTCAAGGTGCGTTATCTGCATAGCGACATCGATACGGTGGAGCGGGTTGAAATCATCCGCGACCTGCGGCTTGGCACCTTCGACGTGCTGGTCGGGATCAACCTGTTGCGCGAAGGGCTGGATATCCCGGAAGTGTCGCTCGTCGCCATTCTCGACGCGGACAAGGAAGGCTTCCTGCGTGCCGAGCGCTCGCTGATCCAGACCATCGGCCGGGCGGCGCGTAATGTGAACGGCAAGGCGATTCTCTACGCCGACAGGATCACCGACTCGATGCGCCGAGCCATCGACGAAACCGAGCGGCGGCGCAACAAGCAGATTGCCTTCAACCTCGAAAACGGCATTACGCCGCGGGGCGTGGTCAAGCGCATTCGCGACATTATCGACGGTGTGTACAACGTCGACGACGCCCGCGCCGAACTGAAGGAACAGCAGACGCGCGCGAAATTCGAGGACATGTCCGAGAAGCAGCTTGCCAAGGAGCTCAAGCGCCTCGAAAAGCAGATGATGGAGCACGCCAAGAACCTCGAGTTCGAAAAGGCCGCGCAAACGCGCGACCAGCTCGCCTTGCTGCGCCAGCGCGTGTTCGGCGCGAACGTCGGCGATCACGTGTCCGGCGTCGAATAATGCGTCCTTCCGTCGCAGGGCGCGGCGCCGCATCGCGCCCTGTCGACCGCTGCCCGGCACTCGCCCGGCAGCGCGCCATGTCATCGCCGCGCACTTCCTTAAAAGCACCTTAAGACCCTGCTGGCATAGGGCTCTGCGTGCGTTCTGAATTGTTCTCCCTCGCGATCGATGATAAACTCAACCAATATTGAGAATGGTTCGCATTAACGTTCGTATAGCGCTTAGGCTCCGACCGGCCGTGGGTTTCAAGGCTTGGGGCCGCTGCATCAAAGCCTGCGCAACGCACTGTTCCAATGGGTTCGATTCGAGTCTGATAAAAAAACAAGGAGTTTCAATGCGGATTTCTTCATTTGTGCGTGGTGGCGCAGCAGCGGTGGCCGCGGTCGCGGCGTTGTCGGCAACGGCAGCGGAGTACCCGATCGGCAAGCAGCAGATTCAGGGCGGCATGGAAATCGGCGCGGTCTATCTGCAGCCGATCACGATGGAACCCGAAGGCATGATGCGCAAGGCCTCGGACTCGGATATCCACCTCGAGGCCGACATTCACGCGGTCAAGAACAATCCGACCGGTTTCGCCGAAGGCGACTGGATGCCGTATCTGCAAGTGCGTTATGAGCTGACGAAAGCCGGCTCGAACCAGACGCAAAAGGGCGACATGATGGCGATGGTCGCCAACGACGGCCCGCACTACGGCGATAACGTCAAGCTGCAAGGCCCGGGCAAGTATCACCTGAAGATGATCGTCGAAGCGCCGATGCAAACGGGCCATATGGCTTTCGGCCGCCACGTCGACAAGGAAACCGGGGTAGGCCCGTGGTTCAAGCCGATCACGCTCGAATACGACTTCACCTTCGCCGGTATCGGCAAGAAGGGCGGCTACTGATCGCCGCGCATCGTCATGTGTGGCCGCGCTTTGCCGCGTGGCCGCGCGTGGGTGAATGGGATGAATGAATCCATGCAGCAGGCGGCGTGTCGTTGATGAACCCGCACTGCGCCACGTTTTCCGGAAAGGCTGATGAGAATTAACCGAAAGATCGCAACCTTCGCCACCACGCTTTTGCTGGCGGGCGCAGCGCACGCAGCCGACCTGCCGACCTTCAAGCTGGAAATGAACGACGGCAAGTTGAATCCGGCACGCATCGAGGTGCCGGCGGGGCAGCGTATCAAGATCGAAGTGCGCAACACCGGCAAGGGCGCGGCTGAATTCGAAAGCGTTCAGTTGCGTAAGGAAAAGGTTTTGGCGCCCGGCGCGGATTCGTTCGTGGTGATCGCGCCGCTGGAACCGGGCGAGTACAAGTTTTTCGACGATTTCCATCAGCAGGCGCAGGGTGTCATCGTCGCGAAGTAATGGCCTCAGCTGCGAGCGCGGGCCGTCGGCGGTTCGTGTGTTCGCCAAGGCAGTAGAAGGGTAGAGGGAGAGCTTGGATGGGTCAGATTCTGTTCGTCGTATGGCGGGAAAGTGTCGAGGCGCTGCTGGTCGTCGGCATTCTGTACGCGTGGCTGAAAAATGGCGACGACGATGCGCGCCGCGGCTTGCCGTACCTGTGGGGCGGCGTCGCAGCCGGATTGATCGCGGCGGTGGCGCTCGGCGCGGCGCTGGTCGGTTTCACCGAGGTGCTTTCCGGTGACGCGCAGGATTATTTCCAGACGGCGATGGTGCTGATCGCCTGCGTGCTGATCGTGCAAATGGTGCTGTGGATGAAGCAGCATGGCCGCTCGCTCAAGCGAGACATGGAGCAGTCGCTGCAAAAGAGCCAGCGCGATTCGAACTGGTGGGGCGTCGCGTTGCTGGTGGCGTTGGCGATCGCGCGTGAAGGCAGCGAAACGGTGATCTTCCTGTACGGGCTCGGTTTCGGCCAGTCCGGTCACGTGGACGGCAGCCAGATGCTCGCCGTCGTGATCGGCCTCGCGCTCGCGTTCCTGACCTTCTACGTGCTGCAACTGGGCGGCAAGTTCTTCTCGTGGCGGCTGTTTTTCCGCATCACCGAAATCATGCTGTTGTTCCTCGGCGCGGGCCTGTTCCAGACCGGCGTGGACAAGCTGATCGACAAGGAAATCCTGCCGACGCTCGTCGATCAGTTGTGGAACTCGTCGGCGATTCTGGACGACTCGGGCACCTTCGGTTCGCTGGTCGCCACGCTCACCGGCTATCGCGCGCATCCGGCAATGATGAATCTGGTGGCGTACGCGGTGTACTGGGCGGTGGTGTATCTGCTGTTGCGCCGTGCAAACCGCAAGCCGGTACAACAAGCCGCCGGGCGCGCGGCATGAGCACCGTGATGACCCGCCCGGGCCGCCTTGCGGCGGCCGGGCAGTGGATGCAGCGCCACGGCGCCGCGATTCGCGGCATTCAGTGGGTCGTGGTGGCGGTCTACGCGTTTCTGATTCTGGTGCCGGCGGTCATGCCGCTGCCGGACGACACGGCGCACTTGTGGAATAACCTCACGCTGGCGGCGCAGTTCGTCTTCTGGGGAATCTGGTGGCCGTTCGTGTTGCTTTCGATGGTCATGCTCGGCCGTGTCTGGTGCGGCGTGCTGTGCCCCGAAGGCGCGCTCGCCGAATTCGCCAGCAAATACGGGCGAGGCTGGGCGATTCCACACTGGATGCGCTGGGGCGGCTGGCCGTTCGTCGCATTCGGCATCACCACCATCTACGGTCAGATGGTGAGCGTCTACCAGTATCCGAAGGCCGTGCTGCTGGTGCTGGGCGGTTCGACCTTCGCGGCGATGATCATCGGCTTGCTTTACGGGCGCGAGAAACGTGTCTGGTGCAAGTATCTGTGCCCCGTCAACGGGGTCTTTTCGCTTCTGGCGCGGCTCGCGCCGTTTCACTACAAAGTCGATGAAGACGCCTGGCGCCGTTCCTACAAGAACGGCGAGCATGGGCATCGCGTGATTCCGATCAATTGCGCGCCGCTCGTGCCGTTGCGCAATATGAAGGGCGCGTCGGCCTGCCATATGTGCGGCCGTTGCAGCGGGCACCGCGACGCGATTGCGTTGACGTGGCGCGCGCCGTCCTCGGAAGTGGTTCAGTTGGGCGACAAGCAGGCGAACCCGTGGGACACCGCGTTGATCCTGTACGGTCTGCTCGGCATTGCGATCGGCGCGTTCCACTGGACCGCGTCGCGCTGGTTCGTCGATCTGAAGATGTTCTTCGCGACCTGGCTGGTCGATCACGACATTACGTGGCCGCTCGACACCAATGCGCCGTGGTTCCTGTTCACGCATTACCCCGAGCAGAACGATGTGTTTTCGTGGCTCGACGGCACGATGGTGATCGGCTACATCCTCGCCACGGCGTTGGTGTACGGCACCGCGCTGCTGGTGCTGCTGATGGGCGCGACGCGCATGCTGGGGCGCTTCAATGCCGTGCGTTTGCATCATCTGACGCAAGGGCTGATTCCGATTGCCGGCGCGGGCGTGTTCCTCGGCCTGTCCGCTACCACGCTGTCGCTGTTGCGCGCGGAACATGTGTCGTTGTGGTGGGCGTCGGATATGCGTATCGCGATACTGGCGATCGCCAATCTGTGGAGCGCATGGCTCGCCTGGCTCGTTACGCGCCGCTACAGCGAACGCTTCGTTCAGCGCGGCCTCGCGATGATGTGGTTCGTCGCGGCGCTGGCCGTGGTCGACAGCGCATGGTGGTTGATGTTCTGGGGCTGGGCTTCGAAGTGAGGCCGAGGTAACGCCGAAGCAAGCCCGAAATAACTCAATACCCGGCGCCGCGACTGGATGCATCTGATGCACCGTTAAGCGCCGCGCCAAACAGAAAAGCCGTGGAGATGACATCATCCCACGGCTTTTTTCATTGTCTGCATGATCGGTACACGCCGTTGCGTGTGGCCGCATCGAGTGAGGACCAAAAAAGCGGCCTGGCTGGCTGCGACGGCTGGCTTGGTGTCTGCACGAAGGGGTCTAGTTCTCACGTGCAAGCCGTCGTGGCTGGCTAATGCCTAACACCTCTCTGGGAGGTGGTCCCCACAATACCCGGTAGTTACAACTGTTCGTCCTTACTTCGTCAGAATCAACTTGCCCAGGCGCGTTGCGCGCAACTGGTAGGTCTCGCCGTTGTGCACGATGCTGACGTGGCTATGTCCTTGCAGCAGCGCGTCGCTGCGTACGATCCGCTCCGACGTCTCGCCCGATGCATTGGCGCGATCCGCGCCAGGCTTCTGGCTGGTCGCCGCCGCCGTGGAGGCTTTCGGACGGCTGGTCAGCGCGGCCGCGGGGCGGCGCAGGCTGAGTGTCGAAGGGCGCGCAGTATCGGTCATTGGTTTTTAGCTGTTGGTCGATTCGATGGATTAATTCTAAATGATAACTATTCCTATTTACAAGTTAAGGAAGTTGATCGAATTTTTGTTTCGATAGTCGATCGACCAAGGCGGCGATAAAACGGAGAAATCTGGCCAAGGCCGCCGCTTCGATCAGCGGCCTTGCAATCGATGGCGAGCGGGGCGGGAAGGGCGCCCGCGAAATTCAATGCAGCGAGCCGGGTTCCTGCTTGGCCTGCACATACTGACGGATGAGCCGAACGGTATCGATATCGTTCTCGCGATACGCCGACTTCACGATCTCCTGCGTTTGATGCGCGTCGGGGTCCGTCGATTCGGGCAACGTGGTCGCGTACTCGAAGCGCAGAAACAGCTGCAGTTCGTCCGGTTGCTCGATGGTCATGGTGAGCGAGCCGCCGACGTAGTCCGCCGTCGGCAGAATGTCGTAGCGCACGCTCTGGCTTTGGTCCAGCGTGACGCGGTCGCGTACGGTCGCCTGGCCGTAGTGCAGCTCCCGCTCGAGCACGTTGCCGTCGCGCGAGAGAATCGTGCAGCTGTCGAGCCCCATCACGAACAGTTGCGGCTGTTCGGCGCGCAGCACGAGACCCTCCCACAACTGCTCGCGGGTCATCGACTCGACAAACGGATTCAACGGGTCGTTGATCTGGATAAGGTGTTCGAAATTCAAAACGACGGCTTCCTATGAAAGCGTTAAGCGACGGCGAGCCCTGAACGGATCGTGATCGAGTGCGTGAGGATCTTGTGAACCGGGCACTGATTGGCAATTTGCAAGAGCCGTTCCCGCTGCTCGTCTGAGAGATCGCCTTCCAGCACGATTTTGCGGTCGATGGTCGTGCCCGCGTCGCCGGTTTCGAGCGAGAGCGTCACGCGTACGTCGGCGAGCGGCCATTCCTTGCGTTGAGCGTACATTTTCAGCGTGATCGACGTGCACGCGCCGAGGCTCGACAGCAACAACGAAACGGGTGTCGGCCCGCGATCACCGCCGCCGAGCGACTCGGGCTCGTCGGCAAGCCATGTGTGCTTGCCGTCGTCGAAAAGGACCTGGAAATTCGTCGAACCGATGTGGGCGGTGACGGTGGGCTCTGCCATGCGCGCTCCTGAACAGGGACGGAAATCGCCGCGCGCCACGGCCCGTTATGACGCAACGGCGTGGCGCGCGGCCTGAATCGCTATTGTGAACGAATTTACCGGCCTTCGCGCCTTGGGTTGCGGCGCGGGCGGCGCGTGCTTCGCCCGCCCGGGACTCAATGCGTGATCGCGCCCATGCGCCCGGCCTGGTAATCGACGACGGCCTGGCGGATCTCGTCTTCCGTGTTCATCACGAACGGACCGTAGCGCACCACCGGCTCCTTGAGCGGCACGCCGCCGAGCAGCAGCACTTCGAGCGGCTCCGTGCCGGCCGTGAGCGTCACGGAGTCGCCGTCGTTCTGGAACACGACCATTTTCTGCGCACCGATTTCCTGACGCGCTTCGCCTTCGCCGTAGAACCCGTTGCCCGACAGGCTATACGCAAACACGCGATAGTCGGCGGGCACCGGCTGCCGGATCGTCGCGCCCGGTTGCAGCGAGAAATGCTGATACAGAATCGGCGTGCGCGTTTCGATCGCGGCCTTGACGCCGAGCGCTTCGCCGGCGATCACCTTGACGCGCACCTTGCCGTCCGCGGACGTTGCTACGGGAATGCTCGACGACGGCATTTCCTGATAGCGCGGCGCGATCATCTTGTCGCGGCGCGGCAAATTCACCCACAACTGCAAGCCGTGCACGCGCCCGCCTGTGCGGACGAACGACGGGTCCGGCATCTCGCTGTGCACGACGCCCGCGCCCGCGGTCATCCACTGCACGTCGCCGGCGTGCAGTGTGCCGGAAAGGCCGGCCGAGTCCTTGTGGCCGAACTGGCCCTCCAGCACATAAGTGACCGTTTCGAAGCCGCGGTGCGGATGGTCGGGCGCGCCTTTGGCCTCGCCCGGTGCGTAGTCGATCGGGCCCATTTCGTCGAGCAGCAGGAACGGATCGAAGTCCATCAGCATGCGGGTCGGAAACGGGCGATGGACGATAAAGCCGCCACCCTCGGTCGTGCGAACGGCGGGAAACGTGCGTTCGATCGTGCGGGTCGTGCTCATCAAAGTCACCTCAAAAAATGGGGAATAGCGTTATTTTTGAAACATGGAGCTATTATAGGGACCGTTTTCCGGGGTGCCAGCCGCCCTCGCGCAATGGATTGTTCTATTACTGGAACGATGAGATGAAGATCGATTCACACAACCTGAACGACCTGATGTATTTTTCGCAGGTCGTCGAACATGGCGGTTTTTCTGCCGCCGAACGCGTGCTCGGCATCTCCAAGTCGCGGCTGTCGCGCCGGCTGACCGAGCTCGAAGCGTCGCTCGGCGTGCGCCTGCTGCAGCGATCCACGCGCAAGCTGGCGCTGACCGAAGCCGGGCAACTGTTCTATCAGCATTGTCAGGCGATGCTGAGCGAGGCGCAGGCGGCCGTCAACGTCGTTCAGCAACTGCGCTCATCGCCGCGCGGCACAGTGCGCGTCAGCGTGCCGGTCACGATTTCGCAGACGATTCTGTCGCAGATCCTGCCTGAGTTCATGCATCGCTATCCGGAAGTGCGTGTGGTCATGCGCGTGACGAACCGCGTGATCGATCTGTTCGAGGATTCGATCGACGTCGCGCTGCGGGTGCGCTCCGATCCGCCGGAGAACGCCAACATCGTGGTGCGGCCGCTGTGGCGCACGCAGCAGATGCTGGTCGGCGCGCCGAGCCTGTTGCAACAGAATGCGCCGCCGTTGCTGCCGGCCGATCTGAGCCGCTTCGAAACGCTCGACGTGCCGACCGGCGACGGACGCCACGTCTACAACCTGATCGCGCCCGACGGCACGCGGCACGCGCACGAACACGAGCCGCGCCTCGTCACCGCGGATCTGATGACGATTCGCGAAGCGGTGCTCGGTGGTGTCGGTATCGCCGCGTTGCCGGAGATGATGTATGGCGCCGCGTTGCGAGCGGGGCAATTGTCGCCGGTCATGCCGGGTTGGACCTTCCCGACGCCGCAGTTGTACGCCGTATTCGTGTCGCGGCAGGGGATGGTGCCGGCGGTGCGCGCGTTTGTCGATTATCTGGTCGAGATGCTCGATCCCGACGACGGCAAACACATCATGGGCGAGTGTCCCGCGCGCGAGGAAAAGGCCGCTGCCGCGCAGTCTTCGTTCGCGATTTCCCCATAGCACTTCTCACGCGCGACAACATCGCTTTTAGCATTTAAGCGCGGCCTGTCATGAGTACTTTCAATGGCCGTTTGCTTGAATGCGCGCGCTCCCGGGCCTATAGTGAAATCCCTTCGCTAAGGAGTCTCTTATGCGAAAACTCATGGCCGCTATCATAGCGGGCCTGATAGGGCTGACCGCGCTGTCCGTGTCGATCACGGCTGTCGCATGCGGTGATTCAGGTAGCTATCAATCTTCGACCGATGGCAAATGATCCCGCCGCCCGAAGGCGCCGAGTGCGCACAAAAAAAGGCCTTCATCCGACGATGAAGGCCTTTTACTTTTCAGCCCTTTTTTGAAGGGCTTTTATCGTATCACTTCGCTTTCGGTTGGGTCACGAAGCCGATCTTGGTCAGGCCGCCGGCCTGTGCCGCCGACATCACTTCCGCCACTTTTTCGTACGGAACCTTGCGGTCCGCGTCGAGATGCAGCTCGGGTTGCGGGTTCGCTTGCGCGGCCTCTGCAATTTTCGCGCGCAGTGCGGTGTCATCCACCTTTTTGTCGTCCCACATGACGTTGCCGTCGGCGTCGACCGCGACGGTCACCTGCGCGGGCTTGGTGTCTTCTTTCTGGCTGCTTGCATGCGGCAGATCGATCTTGACCGCATGACGAATCACAGGAATCGTCACCATGAAGACGATCAGGAGAACCAACATCACGTCGACGAGCGGCGTCATGTTGATTTCGTTCATCAGGCCGTCGTCATCGTCGGCGGCGAAGGGGCTCATTGCCATTGGATTGCCTCGCTGATCAGTTCGTGCGCGCGGCGAGCCGCAGGCCGTCGCCGCGCTTGGACGACGACAGTCGCGCGCCCGTCACGAAGAATGCGTGCAGACCGTGCGCAAAGCGGCTCAATTTGGCCACCACCGCCTTGTTGGCGCGCGTCAGTGCGTTGTAGCCAAGCACTGCCGGAATCGCGACGAAAAGGCCGAACGCGGTCATGATCAACGCTTCGCCAACCGGGCCGGCGACCTGATCGATCGACGACTGGCCACTCGCGCCAATGGCCAGCAGCGCGTGATAGATGCCCCACACCGTGCCGAACAGACCGACGAACGGCGCCGTGCTGCCGATCGACGCGAGAATCGCGAGACCGCTCTGCATGCGGGCGACGCTTTCGTCCATCGTGTCCTTCAGGCAGCGCGTGATCCAATCCGACACGTCCATGCGGTCGTGCAGATGCGGTTGTGTCTGATGATGGTGATCGGCCGCTTCCTGACCCGACAGCGCCAGTGCGAGGAACGGATTGTCCTGCGGGGTCGACGAGCCGGCGCCGAGTTTCTTGACGCCGTCGGCGAGATCATCCGAGTGCCAGAACGCCTGTTCGGCGTTCTTCGTGAGGCGCTTCAGGCGCATCACATTCCAGCCCTTGATCACGATCACGCTCCACGACATGACCGACATGATCAGCAGCGCGAGCGCGATGCCGCGCGTCACGAAATCCCCTTGCGCCCAGACGTGCGCCAGTCCGTAGTTTTGCATTGCAATTCCTTTTTTTGAAATCTGCTTCAGTCGCTCAGACTGAAGTTGTAAGGCCGGGTGTAAGCGGCTCGAATTGGCTGGCCGTTCTCGAGAAATGGCTTGCAGGTAGTCGCGTGCACGGCGGCGAGCGCGGCGTCGTCGAGACGGCTGAAGCCGCTGCTCTGTTGTAGCTGGATGTCTTCCAGCTTGCCCGTCAGGCCGACCACGAACCGCACGGTGGCGGTGCCGGTTTCACCACGCCGCCTGGATAGCGGTGGGTAATCAGGCTTCACCAGTTCGCAATTAAGGTGCGAGACGTTCTTGGGCGCGCTGACCTCTATCGTCTGATGGCTAACGGCCGGCGCGGCCGCAGCTGGCGGCGCGACAGGGGCGGCCGGCGCGGGCGGCGTAGGATCGGGTGCGGCGACGGGCGTCGGCGAGGGCGCGGCGGCCACTGGTAAAGGCGTTGGCGTCGGCTTGGGCGTTGGAGCCGGCTTCGGCTGAACTTTCGGCTTGGTGTGAACCGGCGGCGTCGGCGTGGGCGGCGGCGGTGCGATCGACTGTATCGCGACGGGCGTGGCAACCGGCGCCGGCGGCAGCAACTGCGCGGTCATCACGCGCGATTCGAGGACCGGTTGAACAGGGTCGTGCCGCAAGGTCATCACCACGGCCAGCAACGCGACGTGAATCGCAGCAACCAGTGCGGTGGCTGTCAGGACGCGGGAGTTCGCTCGGGTGGACGAAGCCGGCATGGCGCCGGCTGAAACGGTATGCGAGGCCGGCATATCAGCGTGGCGGCGCGCTGTGAATGCAGCGCGTCAGACAAGACGTCGTCATGTTCGAAAAATCAGCAGCGAAATGAACAAAGTAGTCACGAAACCAATCAGCAATTCCATCTCGAACTCCTGTGAGGGGTGAGCGGGTAGCTGGCTGGTACGAATACTGGCTTGCTGACGGCAGTGGGATAACGCTTGAACAGCGAAGAGCGGCAGTGGGCGGCAGGCACCCGAGGCGCGGCGTCAGCCGCGCCTTGATACTCGGTCTCAGGCGGCCTTGCGTTCGTAGAACGTCAGCGGGACAGCCTGGGGATTATGCTCGAAACCACAGCGGCTCGCGCATACGCCGCTCTGCATCATGACGTCGCGGACGGACTCCGCGCATTTTCCACAGCAGGAAGCGACGCCAAGTTCGAACTGCAACTCGTCGAACGAATCGACGCCTTCCGCGATCGAGGCACGGATCTTTCGGTCAGAAACGGACTTGCAGACACAGACAATCATGGCAGGCGTCATAGCTAACGTTAATGCGAATTATTATCATTATGTTTGAGCCGTTTGGCAAGCGTCCTGGCCAATTTTTTGTAACAAAACCAGACTCTTAGAAGGGTTTCGTCTAAAGGACGAAATCGGGCGGCGGGTGGCCGTTGGGGCGAAAAGGGGGCGTCAAGGCAGCCTAAAGGCGGCCTAAAGGCGCTCCCACGGCGCCTCCGAGCGGTCTCTCCAACAGGCGCCCCAAAGTCACTCCCAAAGCCATTGGAAAGGCGCGCGGGAGTTCGCAGCGCCCCTGTAAAAGCGCGTGTCGGCGCGGCAAAAAACCGCGCGGGTCAGGCGCTCAGGCGGCTTGGGAGTTCGGAGCTGCGGTGCGCCGCGAGGGAATCGACACCTGTTCGACCGTCGCGTCGATATGTAGCAGGCTGGCTGCCAGTTGCTGCTGATGCGAGCCGTCCCCGGTGGAATAAAAGCGGGGCAGAACAGCGCCCGCGCTTTCCGGCGCCGCGCGCAGGCCGTGTTGGTCCAGCACCCGTTCCAACTGGCGCGCAATCGCGACGCTCGTGTCGATCAACACCAGCCGGTCGCCGACAATGTCGCGAATCGCCGCGTCGAGGAACGGGTAGTGCGTGCAGCCGAGCACCAGCGTGTCCGCGCCCGCGTCGAGCATAGGCTGCAGGTAGCCGCGCAGCAGTTCGCGCAGTTCGGCGGAGCCGACGTCGCAGCGTTCCACCGCCTGCACGAGTCCGTGGCCCGGCTGGCAAAGAAAGCGGCAATCGGCCGCGTAGCGTTCGAGCAGCGTCTGGAAGCGCGCGCTGCGCAGCGTCACCTGGGTGGCGAGCACGCCCGCGACGCGAGTTTTCGACTGCAATGCAGCGGGTTTGATACCGGGTTCGACGCCGACCAGCGGAATAGGCAGCTTCTCGCGAACCATCGCGATTGACTGCGCGGTTGCGGTGTTGCAGGCGACCACCAGGGCCTTCGCGCCTTGCTTGACCAGCCATTCGCCGATTGCGAGCGTGCGGTCGGCGATGAAATCGTCGTCGCGCTCGCCGTAAGGGGCGTAGAGCGAGTCGGCGGCGTACAGGATCGCCTCGTCAGGCAGTTGTGCGCGCACCGCCCGCAATACCGACAAGCCGCCGAGACCTGAATCGAAAATGCCGACCGGTGCGCGCGATCCGGCGCCAGACATGAACATCTCTGTTGTCGTAGACGGTGATTCTGCGGGCATAGGCGAAGAGGATGCGTGCGGCACGGCGCTCAAGGAAAGCCTGGGAAGGTGCGCAAGTATAGCGCCCGCGCGGCGTGCCCTAGTGGGACTTGCCGTGCGGCGCCTCCCGGGGAGGAGTTCGTGCAGAACTCCCCATTAGAGACGCTGTTCGGCGCGCTTTCCGGAAGCACTTCGTCAGGACATTCCACGGGGACGTCATTCAGGGCGCCTCCCCAGAGCACTTCCGCCGGGCGTCCACCAAGCGCACCGCCGCCAGTATCCGCTCCGTTGCGAACGGGCAGACCCATGAACGGGGCGCGTGCGGGGTGCGGGCGGTTGCGCCGTAATGCGATCAGGACTCGACCGAGCCCATTGCGGATTGCTGATAGTTCTGGATCCCGACCTTGTCGATCAGGTCGATCTGCGTTTCGAGCCAGTCGATATGTTCTTCGGTGTCGTCGAGAATTTTCGTGAAGATTTCGCGCGAGATGAAATCACGAACCGACTCGCAGTACACGATCGCTTCCTTGCAGGTGCTCTGCGAAATCTGTTCGAGCTTCAGATCGCATTCGAGGATCTCTTTCGTTTCCTCACCGATCAGCAGCTTGTGCAGGTCTTGCAGGTTCGGCAGACCGTCGAGCATGAAAATGCGTTCGATCAGCCAGTCGGCATGCTTCATTTCGCCGATCGATTCGTCGTATTCATGCTTGCCGAGTTTCTCGAGGCCCCAGTGCTTATACATCCGCGCGTGCAGAAAGTACTGGTTGATCGCAGTCAGTTCGTTCTTCAGTTGCGAGTTCAGGTACTCGATAACTTTCTTGTCGCCTTGCATGGTATTTCCTTTGTGGGACTTTGAATTTTCAACAACAATAAACGCCATACCTGAAAAAGCCAAGGGAACAGACATATCTTTTGACATTGTTTCAGGTGTCGCGTGTCGCGTTGCGCGCGGCAACAAAAAAGCCGGGACCGCGGTCCCGGCTCTTCGACATACGTGACAGGCGTTAGCGGCGAATCAAACCGTCGCGACCGGAATCTTGCCGATCTTGGCTTGCCATTCCTTCGGGCCGGTCTGGTGCACGGAGGTGCCGTTCGAATCGACGGCCACCGTGACCGGCATATCCTGCACGTCGAACTCGTAGATCGCTTCCATGCCGAGGTCTTCGAACGCGAGCACCTTCGCGCTGCGAATCGCTTTGGACACGAGGTACGCTGCGCCGCCCACGGCCATCAGATAAGCGGCCTTGTGCTTCTTGATCGCTTCGATCGCGACCGGGCCGCGCTCGGCTTTGCCGATCATCGAAATCAGGCCGGTTTGCGCCAGCATCGTCTCGGTGAACTTGTCCATGCGCGTTGCCGTGGTCGGGCCTGCGGGGCCGACGGCTTCATCGCGCACCGGATCGACCGGGCCGACGTAGTAAATCACGCGGTTCGTGAAGTCGACGGGCAGCTTTTCGCCCTTCGCCAGCATGTCGGCAATGCGCTTGTGGGCCGCGTCGCGGCCCGTCAACATCTTGCCCGACAGGAGCAGCGTCTGGCCCGGCGTCCACGCGGCGACTTCTTCCGGCGTGAGCGTGTTCAGGTCGACGCGCTTGCTCTTCTCCGTGTCCGGCTGCCAATGCACGTTCGGCCATGCGTCGAGCGACGGCGCTTCGAGCTTGGCGGCGCCGGAGCCGTCCAGCGTGAAGTGCGCGTGACGGGTAGCCGCGCAGTTCGGGATGATCGCGATCGGCTTGGACGCGGCGTGCGTCGGCGCGGCCATGATCTTCACGTCGAGCACGGTGGCGAGACCGCCGAGACCCTGTGCGCCGATGCCGAGCGCGTTGACCTTCTCGTGCAATTCCACGCGCAATTCTTCGATCCAGTCCTTCGGGCCGCGTGCGATCACGTCCTGAATGTCGATCGGATCCATCAGCGATTCCTTCGCCATCACCATCGCTTTCTCAGCGGTGCCGCCAATGCCGATGCCGAGCATGCCCGGCGGGCACCAGCCCGCGCCCATGGTCGGCACGGTCTTCAAAATCCAGTCGACGATCGAGTCCGACGGATTCAGCATCGCGAACTTCGACTTGTTTTCCGAGCCGCCGCCCTTGGCCGCGACCTGCACGTCGACCTTGTCGCCCGGCACGATCTCGTAGTGGATCACGGCCGGCGTGTTGTCTTTCGTGTTCTTGCGGCCGCCTTCGGGCGGGCTCACGATCGACGCGCGCAGCACGTTGTCCGGGTTCAGATAACCGCGGCGCACGCCTTCGTTGATCATGTCGGTGACGCCCATCGTCGCGCCGTCCCAACGCACGTCCATGCCGACCTTCACGAACACCGTAACAATGCCGGTGTCCTGGCAGATCGGGCGCTTGCCTTCGGCGCACATGCGGCTGTTGGTGAGAATCTGCGCAATGGCGTCTTTCGCCGCCGGGCTCTGTTCGAGCTCGTAGGCGCGGCCCAAAGCCTGGATATAGTCGAGCGGATGGTAATAGCTGATGTACTGAAGCGAATCAGCAATGCTCTGAATCAGATCTTCCTGTTTGATGACGGTCATGGCTAGCTCAGTGGAGACAGGGGCGCTTGTTGTCGGACACGCCGGGCGGGGCGGATCAGTCGTGCGCCTTCAGGGGAGTGGAACCTTTAGCGGCACCCACGGCGTGCAGCACCGTGGGCTCTTCGAAATGCCTGGGATGCGTATGCGTGGTGAGGCGGTCGACCAGCGCCATCACGACTGCGGAGACGAGGAACGCCACGTGGATGATCACCTGCCACATGATCGTATGCGTCGAATTCTGGTCGGGGCTGATGAAGGTCTTCAGCAGATGGATCGACGAGATGCTGATCAGCGCCATCGACAATTTGACTTTGAGCACGCCCGCGTTCACATGGTCGAGCCATTCCGGTTCGTCCGGATGACCCTCCACGCCGAGGCGCGACACGAATGTTTCATACCCGCCGATGATCACCATGATCAGCAGGTTCGAGATCATGACCACGTCGATCAGGCCGAGCACGACCAGCATGATGTTGGTTTCGTCGAGCGTCAGGGATGCCGTGACGAGGTGCCAGACTTCCTTGAGGAAGAGGACGACGTAGACGGCTTGCGCGACGATCAGGCCCAGATAAAGCGGCACCTGCAGCCAGCGGCTCATGAAGATGATGGCGGGCAGCGGGCGCATGGGGCGGCGCTGTTGGGCGGAGTCGGTTCGCGGAGCGGACATGGGCAAGAGTCGGATGAGACGCAGGTGACGGAACACGGACCAAAATGCGCCGGGCCGGCAGGCGCACTACGCGATATGCACGCCAGTCAGGCAAGCAAACCCGGCAAGCAAACCCGGCATGGACGGCGCACACGGCGCGATGCACAGCCAGCCGAGGCCTTAGGAGCCTCGCGTCAGGCGCGCTATTGTAACGCGTCGGCTAAATTTGCTGCATCGCGGCGGGCAGGCCTCACGAGGCCACCGTCGGCAGTCGCTTGAGCTTCAGGCTCGCGAGCCCGATCCCCGTGACCACGCAGGCGAGCGCGATGCCGTGCGCGAAGCTGGGCCGCTCGCCCAGAAACAGGATGCCGTAAATCGCCGCCGCCACCGGCAGCACGGCGCTGAACACGCCCGCGAGACTGCCCGGGACATGGCGGATGCCCTTCATCCATAACCAGAACGAAAAGATGCTGGCGGACAGTCCGTACCACAACACCAGCATCCAGACGCTGAACGGCACTGCGCGAAAATCGAATTCGAGCCATGCGCCGGCGCCGAGCGGAAGCATCAGCAGCAGGCCGAAGAGATGGGTGTAGGCGCAGATGTCGATCGGCGCGAGCGTCTGCGTGAGGCGGCGCGACAGGATGATGTAGAGCGACTCGCAGCATACGGCGCCGAGGACCATCAGGTTGCCGGCGAGCGAGCTCTCGCCGTCCGCGTTGCGATCCACGTGCGCCAGATTGATGACCAGCACGCCGACAATCGCGAGCGCGATCGACGCGAGCGCCCGGCCGTTCGGTCGCTCTTTCAGAACCAGCCACGAAAGCAACGCGACGACAGCCGGGATCGTGCTCGTAATGACGCCGGCCGCGACGGCGCTGGTGCGCTGCACGCCGCCGAGCATCAGCAGGGTAAAGCCGAAGGTGCCGAACAAGGCCTGCAGGAACAGGTTGAGCCATTCATCGCGCTTCACGCGGCGCAGTTTGGCTACGCGCAGAAGCGGCCACAGCACCGCCATTGCGATCACGAAGCGCAGCAGCGCGAAGAGGGGGACGGGGACGAACTCGACGATTGATTTACCGATGCCGACATTGGTGCCGACTAACAGCATCGAGGTAATGAGAAGCAGGGCGTAACGATTCAAGCTGGAATCCGGGGAGCGCGGGCGTGGGGCGCGTAGTTTACCGGACGGCGCCGGGGAGCCGGTCAACTGCTGTTGTCGTTGTCATTGTCGGACGCGACGCTTGCTATGCCGGGAGCGGGGGCGGCTTTGCCGGAGCGTGGATTGCATTGAAAACAGCGTGGGCGGGCGCGTGCAAATGGCGGGTGGCAGCCGGCCGCCGGGAGCGTCCACGGCGATACGTTGACGGGGTGGCGGCGGCCGGCTGCGTTCAGCGCTGCGTCAAGCGGTGCCGGTTCCGCCTGTAGCGGGCTTGCCTAGCATCGGCGAGAGCATGCCCATCAGCGGCGAGAGCATGCCGAGCGCCTGCCCCGCGCCCGGGATGACGGCGGAAAGAAGTCCCTGAAGGCCCTTCATGACGGTCTGGAAGAACTCGCCGATAGCATTCGACGCTCCGTTCTGTGCTCCGTCGGCGGCGCCGGCCGGCGCCGTTGCCTGAGGTTGTTGTGCGGCCATGTTGCCGGCGCCGTTCTGTGATGCGTCGGTGCCGCCGGTCGGCGGCGCCATTGTCTGCTGTCCTGCGATTGCGTCGAGTGCCGCATCATCGGAAGCCAGCCCCGCAGCCCTCTCGGCGTTCCGCAGCTTAAGGTCGTGGCCAGCCGCCTCGGCGTCGCGCGACATAGCGTGGTGGGCACCGTTCGCGTGGTCCGCGTGCATAGGGCGGCGCATACCCATCGTATCGTCCTGCTGCACAGGGCCATGGCCACCCTCGGTGTGCTCCGTGGAAAACATCTGGACCGAACTGGAACGGGGGCGGTCGGCCGCCCCGCTACCCATCGTTTCCACCATTGAACTCAGATCGAACTGCCGAGTGTTGCTGATAGTGTTGATCGCTTCCATCACAGAATCCTTAAATCGAGTAAAAGGAAATATATAAACCGGACAGCTGTATTGTGTGGAATTTATGCGCCCGCTTCCGGATCGCTGGTGCGCAGAAGTGCATAAATGAAATCTGGTTGTTTTCTATTGACCTCCTCTGGTTTATCCAGGTTAACCAACTGACACATCCGGGTCGATCAAATCCAAATCGATCGGATGTTTTCTGTCCAGCAACTGGGTGACGCAGATTATTCTGACAAAGCCCGTGAAATTACAGATGGCTTCCTGGGTAAGATCAATTTCAAGTGCCCATCTGGAAATCAGTTTTCCCACCGTCACCGCTTCCTGGCGCGCAATCTCTTCGATGATTCGCCAATACACCTCCTCGAGCCGAAGACAGGTGGCCAGCCCGTTGATTCTGACGGAGCGCTGCCGCGGCTTGGCGAGCTGCGGGGTGAAGTTGCAATACTGGGTCATCCGCATGTGCGTGCGCGTGTAGGAGTTCGAGAAGGCGGAGCCTCCATGACGGCGGTAAATATCCTGATGCATTTCAAGATGGCAATGCATCTGCGATGTGAGTCGCGCGGGTTGTTTCTCATGTTCGGATGAATTCAAGTGACGGCTAGTCAATCTTCTCCCCGCAATATTCCGACTGGGTCATAAAGATGTATGACGTTTATCTGAAGTGTCGTCCTATTTTCAAGATATGCAGTCCGGATAAGATCAATTGAAAGGCCATGAGTGCGGCGATCCGGATTTGCACGCGCTAGATAAAGAGCGGTTGGAATGGCGGTATTTGAAATTGGCAGATGAAGTCATGCATATATATGACCATCCGTGATGCCGGCGCTATTAAATTTCACTGGCGTAATCAATACAACGTAGCCAGGAAATTTCGATGCTTATCACGAGCCGCAATGATTCGCCCAATAAGAAGGGCGGAGGTGGACCGCAGTCCTCGCCATCGTGCGTGACTGGCGCTGCCATGTTTCAAATGGCTGGCCGGCTCGCGTTGGTGTGGGCGGTGCTGCAGGTCTCCCAGGCTCAGGCCGTCACGCCTGCGTGGCACGGCGCGCCGATTCACTATGCGGCGAACGGTACGCCGTTGCCGGACATGCTGCGTGACGTGCTGGCGGTGGAAGGACTGTCCGCGAATATCGCCCGTGACGTGAAGGGCGCGGTCAACGGCCGTTTCGACGACACGCCCGGCAACGTGTTCATGCAGCTGGTCGAGGCCTACGGCCTGGTCTGGTATTTCGACGGCAAGTCGATGCATGTCGCGACCGCTGCCGGCGTGCGTAGCCGGGTGATTCCTTTTGCGCCGATGACCCGCGAAGCGGTTGCGGCGTTGCTGCGCAACCTCGATCTGGACGACCCGCGTCTGCCGATCCGGTATTCGGCGACGACCGCGAGGGTTGCCGGCCCGTCGGCCTTTGTCGATGCGGTGGCTGACGCGATCGACAAGGCGCAGCAGCAGAGTACCGCTGAGCCGTCGTTCGATCAGACCGAGATCCGCATTTTCCCGCTGCGCTACGCGCAGGCGCAGGACATGCACTATTCGGTGGGCTCGCAGGACCAGGTGGTGCCCGGGGTGGCCTCGCTGTTGCGGCGGGTCATGATCGACAGTTGGCAAGCTACCGCGCCGCGCGCAGTCCGCTCGCGCGCCGAAGCTCGCGCCGACGCCCGCAGCGCGCGCGGCGGTCCGCCGCCGCTGCCGAGCCTGCGCGGCCTAGGGCTGGCCGGCGGCGCGCCTTCCGATGGCGACAGCTCGCCACCACCGCTGCCCGATACGGCAACGACTGAGACGAGCCGGACCGATCAGCCCAGCGTGACGCCCGCGCGACGCAACATCATTGCCGACCCGCGCACCAACTCGGTGGTGATCAACGACCTCGCGTCGATGATGCCGAACTACGAGCGCGCCATCGCGATGCTCGACCAGCCGCAGGAACTGGTCGAGATCGACGCTGTCGTGATCGACGTGTCGTCGAGCGCGGCGCGTTCGCTCGGTGTGGCCTGGAGCGGTTCGAACGGGCGTATCAGCGGGTCCTCCGGCACCATCAACGCGCCGTTGAGCTTCGGAGCGCCGGCGCTTGCAACAGCGGCGGGCGTGGCGTCCGGACTGAATCTCGCCACTCTGGTCGGCAACTCGGCGCAGTACCTGTTCGCGCAGATTCACGCGCTGGAAGACGCCGGCCAGGCACGCGTGCTGTCGAGCCCGCAAGTCCTCACGCTGAACAACATGGAAGCGGTGCTGACTTCGCACAGCTCGGTCTATGTGCGGGTGGCGGGCAACCAGGACGTCGATCTCTACAACATCGATACCGGTCTCACGCTGAAGGTAACGCCGAGCGTCGAATCGGCCGCTGATCCGCGCCGCAATATCCGGCTCAACATCCAGATCGATGACGGCGCGTTCAATACATCGATGTCGGTCGACGGCATTCCGAAGGTCGACAACCACTCCATCGTCACTCAGGCGATCGTGCGCGACGGCGAGAGTCTGCTGGTCGGCGGGTATCAATACGAGCGCAGCGAAAGCAGCACGTCGAAAGTGCCGGTGCTCGGCGACGTGCCCTACGTCGGCGCGCTGTTTCGCGACACCCAGACGACCCGGCAGCGTCTCGAACGTTTGATCCTGATCACACCGCGCCTCAAGCGTGCGGCTGGCACCGGCGAAGCGGCGGGCGGGGCGGTCATGGCGGGGCCGGCTCTGGCCCCCGCAGGAGTGGGGGCGGTCTTTGCACCGGGCTCCGGTTTGCCCGGCGCCCCGAGTGCCGAATCGGGTTCGCTCGCGCAAGCGGCACAAGCGGCACAAGCGGCGCAAGCGGCGCAAGCGACACAAGCGACACAAGCGGCACAAGCGACGATGCCCCCGCTCCCGGCGGCCACCAATATCCCACCGGCGGTTGCTGCCGCGCTGCGGTCGCCGTCGCGGGGTGCTCCTTCGATCGCGCCTCTGCCAGTCACGCCATTGCCGTCGCCGCCGCCTCTGCCCGCATGGCAATCGACACGCAAGATGCCTTGGGAGGACCGCAATGACCGCTGACGCAATGATCCTCGTGAAAGACGGCGTGCATACCGGTGCCAGCATCGCGCTGTCCGCCGATAGGCCGCTGCGGATCGGCAGCGGCGGCGACGCCGATCTGATGGTGATCGACGAAGGGGTCGAGCCGCTGCACGCCACCGTCGAGCTGCGCGGCGCGGCGCTCGGGCTGGTCGCGCACCAGCCGGGCGTGACGGTGTTCGGCCGGCGACTGGCGCCGGGGCGGCGCGTGCTGTTGCGGCGCGGCGCGTGGTTTTCGGCGGGCGCGGTCACCTTCCAGTTCGGCGGCCGCGATGCGCCGACTCCGACGATGGCGGGCGACGCCGAGCGCGCCTATCTATTGCGCCATGCGCCGCTCGCCTATTGCGCGAAACGCTGGTCCGGCGCATCGCCCGTTGCGAAGGCGACGGTCTTTGCGGCGCCGGTCGCGTTCGCGCTGCTTGCGTGGATCACGTCGAATCCGATGACGGGCAGGCCGCACGCACCGCGCATCGACGACACGTTCCGGCTGGTGAAGACGCATCCCGATCCGAAGTCCGGCGCGCTCGTCTACGAGGGCTACGTGCAGTCGCCCGCGGATCTGTCCGCGCTGACCGCGCGGGCGTGGTCACGGCAGCGGGCGCCGGTCATGCGCGTGATCGTGCTTTCGCAATTGCAGGAGCAGGTCGGCGATTTTCTCGCGCGCTATTACCGCGGCGCCGAGGTGCGGGCCGCCGAGCCGGGTGCGTTCACCGTGGTGCTGCCTGGCGCGCCGGGGTTCGTGTCGCCTGAGTCGTGGGACTACGCACGTGTCGCGAGGCTGGCGCGCGCTGAGATCGACGGGCTGCGCGAGCTCACGTTCCCCGGCCACTCGCTGGAGGGTGGAAAGGTGCGCGTGCCTCTCGAGGCACTGGGAATGAATCTTCTCGCCGGCAGTCACGCGGCCTGGCTGACCGATGCACAAGGCCAGCGCTATTTCGTTGGTGCGCGATTGCCTGTCGGGAGAATCACGCGGATCTCGGCCTGTGCGGCAGAGGTGACGCTCGACGATGGTTCGATCTACGAATTTTTTATGAGTGCCGCCCATGACACAGAAAGATGCCGCTAGAAGTACGCCCGGTTCATTTGGCGAGCTTTCTATCGAGGAGAAGCTCGCTCAACCCGGAGGGGCCGGTCGAGAAGAAATCGTCGCCCGCCTGACGCATGAGATCGGCTGCCTGAACAGCGCAATGCCAACTGCTTCACGGGAGTTGCAAAAAGAACTGGTTTTGCTTGTCGAGTGTTTGCGCGCGGCTCGGCAAGTTGTGGAGCGAAGTGTGAACTTCGCAAATGCGCGCGACAACTTTAAGGAAGAGAAATCATGAATGGTGTAAATCCGCTGGTCCAACCGAACCCGGGTATCAATCCGTACACCGCCGGCGGTCTCGGGGGCGACGGTTCGCTACTTAACCCCAATGGCGGCGTTTCGATCGACAGTGTCGCCAGTGTGGCTTTGTTATTTCTTCAATCCGCAAACCAGAAGATGGGCTCAGCGATGGATGAGGCCCAAAAAAATCAGCAACAAACGCCGCAGGCCGGCGGGCAAGGCGACCAGGGCGGCGCTCCTGACAACATCAGCATGGCGAAACTCTCGCAGGCGCAACAGAACCTTAACGCGGTCAATACGATGGTCGATAGCCTGATTCAGGCCGCCGGCCAAAATGCAAAAGAAGGAGCAAAACTTTAAACAGTAATCCAAAACAAAACGAAGACGCTCTCGCGGCGTCTTCGGGAGCCATTGCAAATGCAGGACGACACCTTGCAACTACTGATTTCGATTGGCCACTACGCCCGTATCCATCGACGTTTCGACGAGGCGCGCTATCTGTTCGAGCGGTTGGCATTGCTGTATCCGCGGCGCGCCTTTTCGTACCTCGCGCTCGGCCTGGTGGAACTGGATCGGGCGAATCATCTCGCTGCCTCCCGGCTGTTGGGCCAGGCGGTGGAACTCGCGCCGGACAACACGCTGGCACGCGCCTGGCTGGGCGTGTGCCAGTTGCTCGAAGGCCAATACGCGCTCGGCACCCGAACGCTGATGACGGTGCCAGACGATGGTGAGTCCAGCGCGTTTTCGATGGCGACGGTGTTCCTGAACCTGCCCGAATGCGCGCCTTATACCCGTGCCGCGCGCGCTACACACACTACGCATCGCGCGGCTTTGTTCTCGACGATTGAACGACTAACTATTCGACACGTGCATTGATATGTCTATAGATTCTTTTATTGCTACGCCGGCGCACGATGCATGGTCCCCCGTGCCATCCGCCGAACCCCAAATCACTGAAGGGGCATACAACGCAGGGGGGACATTCGACCGTTGGCTGGAAGGCGTGCAGGATGGCTACGACGCGTCGACGAACAGCGTAGCCCGCCATCTCGATCAACCTGCTTCCCGCAGCCTGTCGACCATGGACATGCTGCGGCTGCACGTCGATGTGATCAAACTGGAAGTGCGGGTAGATTTCACGAAGCAAATCGCCCAGTCGGCCGGTCGCACGATCGACAGCCTGACACAACAAAAATGATGCGCCGCGCCCTGATCCTGCTGCCGGTGCTGCTTCTCCTCGTCGGCTGCAGAACCTCGCTTTTCGAAGGCCTGGACGAGGACCAGGCGAACCACATCGTCGCCGCGCTGAGCCATCACGGCATCAACGGCTACAAGGAGCGCAACCCGGACCGCACCTGGAACGTCTCGGTCGACGACGCCGATGCCGTGGTCGCCACCGAACTGGCGAGCGCTTATGCGCTGCCGCGCGGCGGCCACCCGAATCTCGGTGAACTGTTCAGCCGCCAGGGGCTCATTTCGAGCCCTGAGGAAGACCGCGTCCGCTACGTGTACGGGCTCTCGCAGGAAATCTCCGAGACGCTCGAAAAAATGGACGGCGTGCTGCTGGCGCGCGTGCACATCGTGCTGCCGGAAAAGGATCCCATGGACCCGGCGCAGGACACGCTGCCGTCGGCTTCCGTGATGATGCGCTATCGCAGCGACTACAACCTCGAACCGATGCGCGACCGGATTCGCGCGCTGGTCGCGGGCGGTGTCGAAGGGCTGACGCCGGCACGCGTATCGCTGACGCTCGTCGCGGTCACGCCGGTGCTGACCCTTCCCGCCGACTGCGCGGCGGATGACGGCGTCGCCAGTGCAGCGGGCGCGGTCGCCGCGACGACTTGCGCGCAGAGCGCCGGCTATACGCCGTCGCGTGCCACGGCGATGCTGGGCGTGCTGGCCTTGCTCGTGGCGCTGATGAGCGGCTCGATCTGGCTGTGGCGCTCGGGAAGGCGCACATGGTTCAAGCCGAAGAAGGGCGCCGAAGTGTCGGACACAAGTGCGCGTTCGGAGCGCGCCAAGCACGCCGGAGGCCAGGCATGAGGCGCGCCTACACCTGTGCGCCGGCCTATTGGGCGCATCACAGCTGGCTCGAACACGGCAAGCCGATCCGCGACGAACGTACCGCGCGCATCGCGCATGCGTTTCTGTTCGGCAGCTATCCGCAACTGGTTCAGGTGGCGCTGGCCGACGTGCCGCCCGCGCTGCCGATCTGGCCGCGGCCGGCTTGCGCGCGGCTGTGCCGGATCGTCGCCGCGCTTGCGTTCGCGCCTTCGCTGCGCCGCGTTGTCGCCGCGCAGGCTCGTGCCGCCTTTGCGGCGGGGATTGCGCCGCGCCTGCTCGGTGCGATTCAGCGGCACCCGCGTGCGCAGGCTGCCGATCTGCTCGTCGAACCGGCGCCGTCGCTATTCAGCCGGCGCGACATGACGGCAGTCGGCCTCGCACTCGCGCTCGAAGCCACCGCCGACTCGCGCTACGCATTCTGGTGGAGCCTGCGCTTGCCGCGCGAGATGTCGGAAACCGCGTCGCGTTATCGCGTGAGCAATTTATCTTCCGCCGAAGCGCGTGAACTGGTCGCCGAGGCGCGCCGTCTGATGGGAGCCCATCCATGCTGATATGTCGACTGGGTGCCTGGCACATCGAATCGGACGGACATCTGAGCGCGCATGAACTGGCGTCGCTCGACGGCCTGCGCGCAGTCGATGCCGACCGTGCAGCGGACGCGGCACACGAGCGCCGCCGCCTCGGCACGCGGGTGCGCGAACTCAAGCGCCGCGCGTGGCGTCATGGCCACGCGGCCGGCACGGCGGCAGCGCTGCGCGAACATGTCGGACGCACGAGCGCGGTGGCATTCGCCGCCCATCGTCTCGAAGAGAGGCTCACGCAGATCGTGCTCGGCGCGGTGAGCGACATTGTCGGCGAACTGCCGCCGTCGGCCGCGTTGAAGCATCAATTGCGCCGCTCGATTACGGTCGCGCAGTCGCAGCGGCTCGTGTCGGTCCGCGTGGCACCGGCCGAGTTCGATGACGCGGTGCGCCTGATCGCCGCCCTCGAGCAGGACCTCGGCGCGCCGCTATGCAGCGTGCTCGCCGATGCGGGACTGCCGGCTCGCTCGTGCGTCGTCGAAACCGAGTCCGGCGTGATCGACGCCGGCTTGAAAGTGCAGTTGCGGGCGCTGGAGCGTGGGATCCGCGACAGTGTGGCGGCGGTGCTGCGCGAGTACGACTTCGCCGATGGTTCGGGGCGTACGGCGCTCGACACGATCGAGCAGGGCGTGCGGCAGACGTTGGCCGTGCTCGCGGCGCCGTTGGCAGCGCCGATGTTGCCTTCGCCTTCGCCAATGCAGCCAATGCAGCCAATGCAGCCATTGCAGCCAATGCAGCCATCGCAGCCATCGCAGCCATCGCCGACATCGCCCACGTCATCGCCACCCAAACCGCGCTCAGTCCGTGTCGTCCGGCGTTCATTCGTGCGGGAGGCGGTGTGACGCTCTGGCACGACATGGAGACGGTCGCGCTCGCGGACGCCGAGCGCACCAACCTGGCGATCCGCCACTTCGGCAGTCCACACGCGGTGTCGGTGGGCACGCGCAGCTTCACGCTGCAGTTCGAGCCGTGCCGCGCGTCTTATCCGCTGCGGGTGTCCGGTTTCGCGGGCCAGGCGCCGTTCAGCGCCGGGTGCGACGCCGGCGCGCTGCTGCCGGAACTCGCGCCGTCGGTGATCGACGCACGCGGCGAGGCTGCACTCATGCATGTCGCCGACGCGTTGAATGACTGGCTGTGCGCGCTCGAAGGTCTGTTCGGTTTCACGATCGACCTGACCAGCGTTGCGTTCGACGCCGTGCCGGAGCAGGGCGCATACGGCCTTGCCGTCACCCATACGGCGAGCGGCCGTGCTGCCCATTTCTCAGTACGCAGCACGGCGGTCGATGCCTGGCTGCGACTGCGCATACCTCCCGTGCCGTCGAGAGAGGCATTGCTCAACCGCCTGTACGTGCGCCTGCCGGTTTGCGTGCCCGGTCCGTGGCTGTCGCTGCCGCGGCTGCGCAGGATCGCGGTGGGCGATGCATTGCTGTTCGACCGTCCTGCGACTTACCTGCGTGTGCCATTGCGAATTGGAACATGCCGGATTCTTTTGAAATTTACTCAGGAGTACACCTTGATAGAGCATGTCATGACTGATGAAACCCCGCCCGTCGAAGTCACCAGTGAACTGTTGCCGATCGACTCGATCACTTTCGCCTTCGAAGCGGTGCTCGGCACGTTGTCGTTGTCGGTGGCCGAACTGGCGCATTTGCGCGAAGGGTCGATCGTCGCGTTCCGGCTGCCGGCTCGCGAGCGCAAGGTCACGCTGCTATGCCAGGGCATTCCGTTTGCGCGCGGCGAATTGATCGATATCGAAGGTGCGCTCGGCGTGCGCGTCACACGGCTCACGCAGGAGGATCTGCCGGCATGAACGACCAGTTCGATCCGCTACAGAACATCTTCCTGTTTTTCATGCTGGGGCTTCTGCCAATCGCAGTCACGATGACCACATCGTTCACGAAATTCAGCATCGTGCTGACGTTGCTGCGCTCGGCGCTCGGCGTGCAGCAGGCGCCGAGCAATCTCGTGATCTCCGGCCTCGCCCTCGCGGCGACGCTGGTGGTCATGGCGCCGACGGTGTCGAAGATCGAGGCCTCGCTCGATACCGGCGAAGGCGGCCAGGCTTCCATGCCGCGCCCCGTCGAAATCGTGCGGGCCGTGCGCGGTCCGCTTGGCGACTTCATGCTGAAGCACTCGCGGCCCGACGAGCGGCAGTTTCTCGTCAGCGCCGCGAAGCGGATCGATCCGGAGCGCGATGCGCGCGAAACCGATTTGCAGCTGCTGATTCCGGCATTCATGATCAGCGAGATATCGAGCGGGTTCGAGGCGGGCTTCCTGCTCTACATCGCGTTTCTGGTGGTGGATCTGGTGGTCGCCAATGTGCTGAGTGCGATGGGCATGATGATGCTCTCGCCGACGACGGTGTCGATTCCACTCAAGCTGTTCATGTTCGTGTCGGCGTCGGGTATGTCGAAGCTCATGCACAGCCTTATCGTCGGCTATGCAAAATGAACGGCCTGCCGTCTCTCCCCACCTTGTCCAGCGACGCGTTGATGCTGGTGTTCTGGTTGTCGTTGCCCGCGCTCGCCGTGGCTACCGTTATCGGCCTGCTGATCGGGCTATTGCAGTCGATCACGCAGATCCAGGACCAGAGCCTGCCCTATGGCGCGAAGATCATCTGCGTCGGCTTCGTGCTGATCGTCACCGCGCCATGGGCGAACCGCGAACTCGCGCGCTTCCTCGCGCACGTGTTCACCTATATCGCGGCAGGGCGCTTGCATTGAGCATGGAATATATCCCTTATCTCGAAGGCTTTGCGTTCTGCACGATCCGGCCGGCCGTCGCGCTTCGCATGATTCCCTTCGGCCAGAGCGACTCGCTAGGAACCAAGTTGCGCCTGCCGATCATGTTCGCCGTTGCCATGCTGCCGCAGCAGGTTGGTTGCCCGCCGAACCTGTTGCTGGCGATGATCGTCGAAGTCGCGACCGGTGCCGTGCTCGGCCTGCTGCTTGGCACGATCTTCCATGCCGCCGGCGCCGCCGGCGCGATACTCGATCAGCAGGGCGGCTATGGGAGCGCTGCGATGTACGACCCGCACTTCCAGCAGGAAGCGGCGTTGTTCGAACAACTGTTTCTGCAGTTCGCCGCGTTGATGCTGTTTGCAGGTCCGGGTTTGCCGCTGCTGTTCGGCTTCTTCACGGATGCGTGGGTGCTATGGCCGCCCGGGCAATGGCGTACCGATCTGCTCGATGTGTTCCGGCAACTGGCATTGCGCAATCTCCCCGATACGCTGACCGAAGGCGTGCGGCTCGCTAGTCCGTTGCTCGGCCTCCTGTTGCTTGTCGACGTGGCGTTCGGCCTCATGTCACGGCATGCGAAGCGGCTCAATCCATTTGCGAACGCGCGCACCGTGAAAGCCGCGGTTCTGACCTTCGCGGCCATGCTGAGCGTACCCGCGTTGTTCGAGCAGTTGCGCGTCGCTTTCGATCATGTGATCCATCTGCGATGAGCGACAAAACCGAAGCGCCAACCCCCAAACGCATCCGCCGCGCGCGGATGGACGGCCAGATCACGAAGAGCACGCAGGTGACGGTGGCCTTCAGTGGCCTGTGCTGGTGGCTGTATCTGTTTATCGAGGGTCCGCATCTGTACGCACTCGGCAGCCGCCTGATCGTGCACGTGACGACGCTGGACGCATCGCGCGAATTCGGCGATCTGCTCGCGTCGACGGGCGGCGCGCTTTACGCTTTCATTGCGCCGGTGCTGACGACGCTCGGTGTCGGCGCACTCGCGGTGCTGGTGCCCGAACTGGTGCAAACGCGCGGCCTGCTGGCATTCAAGCGCGTCGTGCCCGACCTCAAGCGGCTGAACCCGATCAATGGATTGAAGCAGATGTTCAGTCTGCGCCTCGTGTGGGACAGCGTGCTCACGATCATCCAGTTCATGATCCTGCTGCTTCTGTTCGCGGAGGCCATCGAGGCCTGCCTGCGGCAGCTTGCGCCCGCATGGACGTTTTCCTTGCCGGTCCATCTCGGCAATACGGCAATGTCGCACTCGCATCTGCTGGCCTTGATGGCCGCCTCGCAGATCGTGCCCAGCGTTGCCGACTATTTCATCCAGCGCTTCTTGTGGCTGCGCGGCCTGCGCATGGACAAGAACGAAATCAAACGCGAATACCGCGACGACGAAGGCGACCCCTACATAAAGAGCCGGCGTCGAGCGCTTCATCGGGAGCTTGGTCAATAACATGTCGAACCGTTCCATCCTCAGCCGCTACGATCTGTCGGCTTTTCTTGCGCGTCACGCAGACCTTGCCGTCGGCGTGGGCATTCTGGCGGTCCTCGCACTGCTGATCGTGCCGGTGCCGCCGTTCATACTCGATCTGTTCATCTGCGTGAGCTTCGCCTCCGGTCTGACGATGCTGAGCGCCACGCTGTATGTGTCGAAGGCCGCGGACCTCGCGAGCTTTCCGTCGCTGTTGCTGATCACCACGCTGCTGCGTCTCGCGCTGGCGATCGCCTCGACCAAAATGATCCTTCTCCACGCGCACGCCGGCCAGATCATCGGCGCGTTCGGCGAACTGGTGGTGGGCGGCAATGTGGCGGTAGGGCTCGTGGTTTTCGTGGTGCTGGCGGCGATCCAGTTCATTGTCGTGGCGAAGGGCGCAGACCGCGTCGCGGAAGTGGCGGCGCGCTTCACGCTCGACGGCATTCCGGGGCGGCAGATGAGTATCGACGCCGACATGCGCAACGGGGTGATCTCGGCTGCGCAGGCGAGCCGTCTGCGCGCGTCGCTCGAACGCGAAACCTATTTCTACGGCTCGCTCGACGGCGCGATGAAATTCGTCAAGGGCGATGCGGTGGCGGGCCTCGTCGTTGCGCTGGTGAATATCGTCGGCGGACTGGCGGTCGGCATCGCGCAGCGCGGCATGTCGTTCGGCGACGCGCTGCACACGTACACGATTCTGACTGTCGGCGACGGCCTCGTGTCGCAGATTCCTTCGCTGATCGTCTCGGTCGCCGCGGGCATTCTTGTCACGAGAGTGAGTGCCGGTGACGGCGCCGACGCGCATCTCGGCAGCGACATCTACAGGCAACTGGCGGAGCATCCGAAAGCCATGGCCATGGCCGGCGTCGCGTGTGTTTCGCTAGCGGTGATTCCGGGTTTTCCGCATGTGCAGTTCATGGTCGCCGGCGGCCTGCTGCTCGCGCTCGCCATCACGCTGATGCGCAACGCCGCAGTCGCCAACAACTCGCAACGCGCGCTGATGCCAGGCATGACGCGCGACGGCGGCAACTACGTGCCGCGTATTCTCGACGACGTCGAGTTGGGCACGAGCGCGGCACTGCGCTTGCGACTCGGCCTGAGCGCGTTCGACGCGCTGCGGCCCGAGGCGCTGAACCGACGGCTCGGTCAGTTGCGCCGCAAGCTGATGGTCGACCTCGGCGTGCCGTTTCCTGGCCTCGCGCTGCTGCGCGATGCGCGGCTCGAACCCGAGCGCTACGTCGTGGATATCGAGGACGTGCCGTTTGCCAGCGGCACGCTGGTCGACGCGCATATGCTGGTGAGCGGCGACGCGAACCGCGTCACGTTCGAGGGTATTGCGGGCTATCGGCCGCGCGCGGAGAGATCGGTCTGGGTGCCGAGCGCGACGGCGGCCTCGCTCGACGATCCGGAGATCCACAAGGCGAGTGTGGACGAGGCGCTATGCGATCACCTCGCGGAGGTGTGCGAGCGCTCCGCGGCTGATTTTCTCGGCACTCAGGAGACGCGCTTTCTGCTCGACCAACTGTCGATCGAATTTCGTGAGCTGGTTGGTCAGGCGGCGCAGGCTGTGAGCACCGTCCAGCTCGCCAGCGTGCTGCGGCAATTGCTTCAGCAACGCGTGGCGATCCGCAATCTGCGCGCGATTCTCGAAGCCGTGGTGCGTGTGCCGGCGGGCGAGCGCACGATTGACCGGATGGTGCGCCAGGCGCGCATCCAGCTCGGTCCGCAGATCGCGCGCGGCCGCGCCGACCTCGATTCGTGGACGATTTTCGCGGCGGTGCTGGAGCCTTCATGGGAGGCCGAGCTGGAGGCGCAGATCAGAAGCGGTGTCGACGGTGAGCCGCAATGCGTGCTTTCCGTGGAAGATCTGGAGCGTGCGCAACGGGTTTTCATGGCTGAACTGGACGGAATCGCGTTGATCGTCACGAACGCGATTCTGCGTCCGCATCTGGCGCGGCTATTGCACGACTTCGGCCGGCGCGTCGAGGTGCTGGCCATCGAAGAGATTCCGCTCGACGTCTACCGCGTCCAGGCGGTCGCGACGCTGGGTGCCGCATGAAGGGGAACGGCATGCCGTCTTTGGAAAAGAGTGCGCCGGTGTTCTCGTCCGCACCGACGTTGCGCGGCCGGGTGGTCGAAGCGCGCGGCGTGATCGCGCGGGTGGTGGGTGTGTCGTTGCGGATCGGCGAAAAGGTGCGCCTCGTGCGGCCCGATACGCTGGAAGCGCAATACGGCGAAGTGGTCGGGTTTGCACACGATGGCGCATTGGTCATGCCGCTTGCCGGTTTGAACGGCCTGTCGGATATCACCGAGGTGCAAGGTTGCGGCTCGGCATGGGGCACGTTCGACGCGGCAGGGCTGCTCGGCCGCGTGGTCGACGGTCTGGGCAATCCGCTCGACGGTGGTTCTGCGCCGCCGCTCGTCAGCGCCGCGGCGCAAGACAGCAGCGGGGCGACGCTCAATCCGCTCGAACGGCCGGTCATCACGACGCCGTTTGCTACCGGCGTGCGGGCGGTCGACGGATTGCTGACCTGCGGCGTCGGGCAACGCACCGGCATCTTCGCGCCTGCCGGCGGGGGCAAGAGCACGATCATGGGCATGATCGCCAACGGCGCATCGACCGATGCGGTCGTGGTGGCCTTGATCGGCGAACGCGGGCGCGAAGTCGCCGAATTCATCCACGACCACCTTGAGCGGCGGCGCGCGTCGACCATTGTGATCGCCGCGACGTCTGATCGTCCCGCCGCCGAACGGATCAAGGCGGCGGAACTCGCGGCGCAGGTCGCGGTTGGGCTGCGCGCGAGCGGACGCAACGTGCTGTTGTTGTTCGACTCGCTCACGCGTTATGCACGCGCGTTGCGCGAGCTCGGACTGGCGGTCGGCGAACCGCCGCTGCGAGGCGGTTTTCCGCCCAGCGTGTTTGCGCAGTTGCCGCGCCTGATCGAATCGGCCGGCGTGACGGCGCAGGGCAGCATCACCGCGTTCTACACCGTGCTCGCGGATGAGGCCGACCTGTCCGATCCGGTCGCCGAGGAAGCGCGCTCGCTGCTGGACGGGCATATCCAGCTTTCGTCGAAACTCGGTGCGGCCGGTCACTATCCCGCCATCGATATTCTGCGCAGCCGAAGCCGGTTGATGACGCGCGTTGCCGATGCCGCGCATCAGGCGAGAGCGAACCGTGTGCGCGACTGGCTCGCTCGCTATGAGGAGGTCGAACTATTGCTGCAGATAGGTGAGTACCAGCGTGGTAACGACGCGGAGACGGACCGGGCCATCGACCGGCGCGCGGCGATCGAGCGCTTTCTGCGTCAGCCGTACGATACGCGTTGCGGCTGGGAGGACACGCGCATGCAGTTGCATGCGCTATGCGATGGCGCTCATCCGCTATGACACATCGCGTTGTCAGGCTGGCGGCGTTCTGGCGCGTGCTCGCGCGCGTGCGCCGCTTGCGCGTTCAGCGCCGGCTGCGGGAGATGGTGGACGCGCGCCGCAGCGAGCGTCTCGCAGCCGGTGTGGTGGCCGAGCGGATCGCCGCGCTCGAACGGCATGCGGAGGAGCGGCTACGGGTGCTGGCATCGTGCCGGCGTGATCTGAGCGCAAGCCGGCAGTGGCATGCGACGCAGCGTGCGCATGATGCGCGTACGCCGACGCTGCGTGGGCAACTGGCCGAAGCCGAGGCGGCGCATACGCGAGCGTGCGAGGAAGTGGTGCGAGCTTTGACGAACTGGCGACGCGAGACGGTGCGGCAGGAGGAGGCCGATACGCGTGCTCGTGAATGTTTGATGCGGCTGCGTGAAAGCGGGTAGCGTGAAGGCCGTCGCGGAGAGGGTCCCACGGATCACAGGAAGCAACGAAGCCGGACTGTCTCGGGGACGTCCGGCTTTTTCGCATCGCGTGAACCCCGCTGGCACGGTGGGCAGTCATCGACCGCGGGCCGGCTCGCACGCTTCGCTCACCGGGCGGGGCAGCGGCCGCGCCGGTGAGTGTTATGCAGAATCGCGAGAGTTACGCCGCGTAGCGGTTGAAATCGGCCTGGGTCGGCGCTTTGTGGGTGTGCGGATCGACAAAGCCGGCGGCGCCCGTGGTGGCCTCGAGCGTGTAGCCATGCGGCGCGGAGCGGCCGCGGCTCTCCTGCACGGTGAGCGGTGCGCTGTTCTCCTGACTGATGCCGTTGACCGTGTATGTTTTATTTCCCATGCTGAGCGTCGCCGTGTCCGCGTAGGAGACTTTCGAATTGCTCTTGGCCGCCTTCGTGTCGATTGTCAGGTCGCCGCCAGGCATTTTGAAATCCAGCGCGCCATTGAAGGTGCCTTGCTTGTCGTAATGCGGGTCGCCCCAAACTTTGTTCGTCACGCCGGTCTGCTTGTTGGTGATGGAGATCGACGAATCGGCCTTGTTGAATCCGAAGTCGTAGTCTTTGGTGGCGATCTTGCCGTTGCCGTCGGTGAAGCCGCTCACGTTGACTTGCGACGAATTCCTGTCGCGGTCGTTACGCGGCGGCGTGCGATCGCAATCTCGCGAATTCTTCACAGAGCGGCTGTTGATTGCCATATGGCTTTGGCTGAACGACTCGCCGCGATGGTAAGCCGGTGCGGGCGGTTGGCCATAGCCGCGGCCGATGCTCGTCGATTGCGCGGTAATCGTGCTGCTCGAGCCGTGCGGCGAGTTGTGGCTGGTCATGGAGAACGACGTCTGCGAGAAGTTGCCTCGCATTCTGGACATCGGTTCCGACGAGCCGCGGCCGCCGAACGAGTTAGCACCGAAACGCTGCGATAGCGCTGCAAATTGCGAATGATTGTTCGCGCTGTTATAGACGGCGAAGGAGTTGTAGTGGGCTTGCGTCGTTGTTGACATGTCGATGTTCCGGAAATAAAAAGTCGGCTTGACCAGATTGACGGAACCGCGTCGCCGACGGTGTGGAATTGGCTCCGTGTACGACATGGTAGAGAGATTCGATTGTCGTTCGGCATACTTATTTATAGGGTGAGAGATGAGATGCAAATTGTTCGGGTGGTCCTATTTTTCAGGAGGTGCCCGTCGTGAGTTAGTGGCTGTAGGCCGACCCACTGCCAAAACCGGAGGGACAGAGCCGTCTAACGCGATCCCAAACGCAATCAAGGGACGCGGGCGTCGCCGGATTGGCAGCGAGTGCCATCCGTTCAGCTGATACGGCCGGCCGGGCACAGGGAATCGAATTGCGTGGACGGACGCGTCAGATGCCGCAGTTCAGTCGAAGGTTTTCGGCGGATGCATTTCAGGAAGACGCCGAGGCAGTGGTGAAGGCGCTCAATGCTCCGGCGTCGCGTGTTCTATTGCCTGAGTAAATCCGCGTTGAAATGCGCGAGCTCCTCCTGCAAGTACTGATCCCTGATCTGGTCAACCTGGAACACCGTCAGACCGGAATGAGCGGCAATGTCGGCCGGCGTTTGTCCGTTGTTCAGTCGACGGATCACGTCCTCCCGGGTGGCGGGCGGTACAACTGGCGTGGGTGCCGCGGCGATGGGCTGAGGGGCCTGTTCGGCCAGGAACTCTTCGTGCAGCTTCCGGGTTTCGTCCATCACATAGCGCTCGATTGTCTGGTTGACGGCCTCCGGCGTCAGACCCAGGTTCTTTGCGATCTGTTCAGCCGGAATCTGGTTTTCGACCTGCCTGAGCACTTCCGATCTCAATGCTTCCGGGCCCAAGGATTGTGGCGCGTCGACGCGCGGGCGTTTTGTCGATGGGTAGGTCTGCCCGCCAGTGGAGGTGCCCGGTTGCGGCGACGCGGGTCCTTCAGACCCGGTCGAAGTTTCGAGTGGTGGGATACTGGGATCTACTTGCGTGAATTGCGCAAGCAATGACGGGTGCGCCCTATATTGGGAACGAATGTCCTGGTCGATGCGATCCACCGTTTCGGGTTGGATATGCATATCGTGTGCTATCTGCTCTCGCGGAATGCCAGCTTCCAGCCGGCTTATGACCGCACATACGACTGAAAGGGAAGCCAGCGGCCGCGCCGGGCGGCTCGAGAGGTCCGTACTCGTCCTCAACCGGCCGACGGAGGATCTGCTCATGCCCGTTTCATTGCTGGTCTCCATAATCGTCCACCCATCCTCAAGCAGGGCTTCAGCTTTTAGCCTTATATGCGGCGGCACATTCGAGAGAGTCATACTGCGTTTCAGGTTGCGACCCTGAGGGGTTTCCACCTTCCCGGCCTCGGTCCCGATGTTCGTCTGGACGGGGTTCATCAGGCCAGTCGGAACATCGGTTCGTCCCCCAGTGGAGGTGCCCGGTTGCGGCGATGCACGTCCGTGCGGCGCGGCCGAAGCGGTCGGCTGTTGGGCGCCGGTTGCCTGCTGAGGCGCGTGCCTGTTCCGGCGATAATGCTGGTCGATGTAATCGACGGTTTCGGGTTGGATATGTTTATCGCGCGCGATCTGCTCTCGCGGGGCGCCGGCGTTCAGTTGGGCAATGACCTCCTGTCGGAAGGGTTCTGAGCACAGCGGCATCGTCCAGGGATCCGGATTAATAAACGAGCTCTGAATGCGACTGACAGAGTTTGGGCTGATACCCAATAGTGTCGCGACGTCCTTCTGCATCCACCCGTCGCAAAGCAAATCTTTGGCTTTTAGTTTCGTTCCCATCGATATAGGGGTGCCCCCTTGCAGCCCAACATCCCGGTGGGTTTCCCACTTCTCGGACCCTGAATCGTGACGCACGGGATAGGTGGGACGGGCCGGATTGGCGAGGTCGTAGATCCGGTAGGTAGTGTTGTCCTTGTCGTACTTCACCGGAAACGCCTGGTGGTCGGCGAGGATGAATTTCTGGCCGTTGGCCGTATCGACATACACGCCCGGCGTAGCCGATGGACCGTACGAGGATGGCACGTTCTTGAGTGCATAGGCTTCGGGCATGCCGCCGGCCGTGAATGCGGGACCTGCCGTCGCGCCGCTCACTGGCGGTTGAACCGTAGAAGACGGGTTGCCCGTCGGACCTGGTTGCAGCTGCATCGCGCCCTCACCAGGCCCGCCCAGCAACGGCTTCAGCGCGCTCTCGCCCGCCTCGGGCTCCCCCCTGCCGAGCAGCAACCCGGTGAACATCGCCCCCAGGTCGATGTTCCTCACCTGCTGACCGGTCAGCCCACCCCGATTGGGGAAGCTGGCATCGAGCAGCTTCGTGGCGAACCAGTCCATGCCGGGGATCGGCGACAGGTCCGCGACGAACCGGCCGATCGCGTACAGCGCCTTGTCCAAAGGACCGCCAGTGTCTTGCCTCAGCATCGTACGGATCTGCTTGTCGGTGTCCCCCAGCGCACCCTGATAGCCGTCCGCGAGATTCTGTACGTAGTTCTGATCATACTTCGGCGGATGGGCCGCCACGCTGCTCAGGGTCGTGGCCGGCGTGGCAGCGTTCAGACCGGGGCCGGGACTGGCCATCGTCGAGAGCGCCTGCTGCTCCAGCTTCGTGACGCGCTGGTGAATGTCCGACCCCGGCTCCGACATGCCCTGCTGGAAGGTGAGCAGATCGCGCGTGCGATCTTCGGGCGAGAGCGTACGCGCGGTCGAACGGCTGCGCTCCTGTTGCGAGTAGCCGTCGGGCGAGAGCAGTTTCTCCATCACCGACTGGTACGGAAACGTCTTCGCGTAGGCCGGCAGCCGCGTGCCGCTGTCCCACTCCGAATCGTCGGAGTGGGTGCGCAGGTGGAGTGTGTCCTTGCTGTTATCTTGCGGGTCGTCTGAAATCCTGTAGTGTTCCGCGTCGTCGAGAACCTGCTTCACGCGGGCGCTGGACGCGTCCCAGAGTTTCTTCTGGGCCTCATGAATGTCCTGCGATTCTTGCAGAATCTGATCCTGCATCCGCGACTTGATCCCAACGGCTTCCGCGAAGGCCTGCTCGCGCTGGGTGGGCGTGGCGCCCGGCGTATCCATCTTCGTCGCCTCGTTGAGCAACGCGGCCATCTGTTTCTGGCCGTCCTCGCCCAGCAACCCGATGCCGACCGGCGCATTGAATACCGCGTTCATGCGACTGACCGGGTCCGACTCGACGCGGCGCATTTCCTGGTCTACGTCCCGATGCAACGAGGAGCTTGCCGCTTCATAGCCATCTTCCGGCACCGTGCGTAACGCGTTGGCGCGCTGCTCGAACTGCTTGCGCGTGGCCGGGTCCATCTGCGCGAGTGCGGAGGCCAGCTCCTGCTCGTCCTGGGTGACCTGGACCTCGTCGCGCGGCAGGCCGGTCATCACCAGTCTGGCCGTCTTCCACAGGACCATGGCGCTCTTCAGGTCGGCGCCATGGTTGCGTGACTGAGCGCCGCCATCGTACCGACCGACCATGTCGGCGGCAAATTGCGTCGCCGACGTTGGGGGCGACTGCGGCGCGGCCGGCGATGTCACCGATGATTGCAACGTCGGATTGGTGGAGTACTTCTGCAGCAACGCGTGTGTTGAAACCGGTTTGCGAGCGCCGCGCTGGCTGTGAGGCTCACGCGTTGCCGGCTGCAGGGGTGGTCCCGCCAGCGCGTCACGGGGATCGGGAACCGGCGGTATGGAAGCGCCGTTCGGGACGGACGAATAGGGAGATACAAGCGGATCGGAACTACTGATCGGACTGGTAGACATGGTCGCACCTCGAAGAGTTGTGGACGAACGGTGCGCGATGAAGATCTGCCCACCGTGGTGGTCATCAGATCACCGGCGAACCTGTGGCATGTCATAAGGGGATATAGATTTTGCAGTGGCATTCAGATAGGCGTGACTCATTTGAATGCAGTACCGCGATACCACATCGCACTGACGTGGCGTGACCTAATGATTGCTCGTGCCGCTCCATTCAGAGGTCATCAAAATGACGACGTCCACTATGGGAAGTACCGTACGTGATAGCGAATATGCAGTTAGCTATCCACATCAAACTGAAAAGTCCGCCGATAAAAACGCCACGCCGCCGTTCCCGGCGATCCAACCGCCCGACCCGCACGACCCGGTCTCTCCTTCCGTATCGACACCGTTCTCCAACAGCCTGAACTTCAAGACAGGCCTTCTTCTATCTACCTTGAACACGCTGCAAGACAGGCAGTCGCTGCCGGGAGGCAGTTCGTTTTCGTCCCGGCTGGTCTCGGCAAACCGCATGGGGCATGCGGGCAATGGCATGGTGTCGAATCTCGGCAGGTTCTTCAGTTCTTTGGGGAAGGCACAGGATCCTGACGGTGGACAGGACCTAGCCCTCGCCGGATTGCAGGCGAGTAAGGCGCTCGGCAATGCGATCGGCTACGCGATCGATTTCTCGAAGGTCGAGGACAAGCGGGCAACACTGCGTAATTACCTGCGTGGACCGTTGAGACAGGGAGCGTTCTCGTTTCTCCCCAGTCGCGATCCGCACGAAGAGATCGCGCTGGTCGATTTCCGACCGGCTTCTGCATCGAAGCAGTCTCAGACGACCACACTCCGAACCGGTAATGCGCAAACGCAAACGACTGATCAGTTGCAACGGTCGCACGGAACGCAGACCCATTTACTGTCAATGAGTCGAGATAGACCGACTCAAACGGAGAGTGCCGGCATCAGCAGGGCGACTCAAACGCCGCATTTCACGCAGAGCCGCTTCACTCAGACAGCCTCGAATCAGACGGAAAAGCAACCGCCGCATGCGACAGATGGAGAGGCAACGGGTGAGCACAAGTATGCGACGGCAGGCAATCACACCAGTGCTCAAACGGATAAGCGGGTCGTCCATGAAGAAACTCAAATAGGGCGAGACGTCCAGGATGCCGAGATCCAGACGCATTCGCGGAGAACAATAGATAGCGGCGATCAGGCGACACCGCAGTTCGCCGATGCCGGCAATCAGACTCGCATTCATGTGGCAGATCAGAATGTGCAAACGGGTTCGCCGAGTCGACTGGATGAATCG
This sequence comes from Paraburkholderia sp. RL17-383-BIF-A, assembly GCF_046028015.1. Classification (NCBI taxonomy): domain Bacteria; kingdom Pseudomonadati; phylum Pseudomonadota; class Betaproteobacteria; order Burkholderiales; family Burkholderiaceae; genus Paraburkholderia; species Paraburkholderia sp. RL17-383-BIF-A. The sequence goes on from NZ_JARESR010000030.1 coordinate 56,815, forward strand.
GTTCAGGCAACTGCGCATATGGAGCACAACGGCACTCAAACGAGCCTTCAGCAGCACGACCACGCCGTGCAGACAGTCGATAGGTTAAAAATCAGCACAGCAATTCAGGCCACTCCATTGAAGAACATGGCGGGAACTCAGACGGCGAGCGCGAAGCGCGACGCCGACGTACAGACCATGCCGCCGAACGCTGTCGCGTCAGTGCCGTGGAAAACAGAAACCACAGCCGGCGCCGGACAGCCTTCGCAGCCGGGCGTCCAGCAACGAAAAAATGGGCAGGATGCCGGATCCCAAACTGGCTGGCTGCTGCATGATCGCGAATCTCAAGCGACCGTCGAAAGCCGGCACCATGCCACGCAAAAGTTCCAGCCGATGACGGATCACCATGGCAGTCAAACGGTGGTCATCACGCGCCACCGCGACAACCAGACGGCGCCGCCATTCCGATCGCGGCCAACCCAGACTGTGCCGTTGCCCGCGGGCCTTAACGTTCCTGAGCCTTCGCGCAAGGTGCTGCCCGGCAGCGTCAAAGCCAATGGCCACTGGCTGCCGATCGACATGCTCGCGCTGGCGTCGAGTTCGGCGAACGTGAAGAACGCCCCGAGCACGATGAACCAGATGGCATTGGCCGCTGACTCGCTCAGTACCACCGGCGATGCCCTCAGCGTGGTCAACATCAACGGCAATAAGTTGCTTGGCCTCTCGTCAAAGGCACTGTCGCTGCTCGGCACGGCGATCGGACTTGCGCCGTCTGTCGGGCAGTTGTCGTCCGATATCAAGGAACTGATCCGGAACCCGGGAAACGAGCAGGCGAAATGGAACGTAGGTAACGACTCCGCGCAACTCGTAGCCGGTCTCGCTGCGACGGCTGCGTCGTTTGCGTTCCCGCCGGCGGCGCTCGCGCCGTTGCTGCTGCCGAATTTCGCCGAGATCTATCACGCAGAGGCGCTCAGGAAGCAGGTTGACGATCTGCGCGCGCAGGGACGGGATGCAGAGGCCAACGCACTGCACAAGGAGTATGACAAAGCCGCGCTCAATGCGACGCCGGTGGTGAACTGGTTTTCTTCGTTCTATACGCCTGCCATGCGGCCCGCCATCGAGAGCTTCGAATTATCGCAAGGGAACAAGCCCGGCGCGGCGCCGATGGGCGACATAAGTTCCGGCGCCCACGGCGATCCAACTGTTCTCGTTTACTACGGACAGGCGATGCAGCAACGCGGGCGCAGTCTTGCCACGTCCGCGACACCGTATCTGAAGGCGCTTGCCGAGGGCGCGGGTGCGGACTCCGTGACGGTCGTATCGCATGCGCCGCAAATGTTCGGCTGGCCATCCACAGGACAGCCGATGCGTGTATTCGACCGGTCGATCGCGATGACCTATTCGAAAGCATCCGGCTCGGTGAGCTATCAGTTCTTCGGCAAAGAGAAGGACGGGGTCTTCCGGCTGCCCATTCTGAACGAAGGCGTGACGACCGGCGATGGAAGAAAGAACCTCGTCGTCGTGGGTAATATTCTGGACCCGGACAAACAGCAGGTTAAGTTCGACATTCAGGCGTATCGCGGCGATAAAACGGGCAGCGTATATCTGACTGATCCCAACCGATATATGGTCTGAGACGTGGGGAATCCGGCCAGTCATTCACCAGAATGTTAGTTGCCATTCCTAAGTTAAATGAAACCCGGCGAGTAAGCATGGCCGCCCTGTGTCCAGAGAACGGTGCGCGTTTGTGGGATCGCAGCCGTGTCGTTCCACTGGCGCCGATATGATCGCGAACGCGTGAAGGCCGCCGGGTTTCAATCGGGCGGCGTCGCGGCGGGGGGCCAGTCTGCAGTTGCGCGCTAGCCGTTCGCGACGAAAGACACGCAGCGGCACCAGGAGTAACCCTGGGTATCGATCGGGCATGGTGGCGCCTGGGCAGGTGTCTTTGCCATGCAGCCATGACACGGCCAGATGGCTTCGGTTAACATTCAACATCAGAAGCGGCGGGGCGCGTCTTTGCCGACGATACCGCCGCGCGTAAGTAGCAGGTAAGTTGCGGCATTTATCGTGTTTGAAAGTCGGTGAGCGATCGCGCATGGTGCAGTGCGGCAGAGGCGATCAGTTGCCGAGGGTTGGAGACACCCGCCGCAGCTTTCGGGCGCCATACGATACGACGTGTCCCAGACGCGTCGGCCAGGTTTTACGTTTCATCTTCACCAAGGGGTTGTCGATGTCTGCGATTGAATCGGTTCTTCAGGAACGCCGCGTTTTCCCGCCCTCCGCAGAAGTAGCGGCGGGTGCAACGATCTCCGGCATGGATGCGTACCGGGCGCTCGCCGCCGAAGCGGAACGCGATTACGAAGGTTTCTGGGGGCGCCTCGCTCGCGAGACGCTAAGCTGGAACACACCCTTCACCAAGGTGCTCGACGAATCGAATGCGCCGTTCTACACGTGGTTCGAAGACGGCCAGTTGAACGCGTCGTATAACAGCATCGACCGTCATGTCGAAGCCGGCAATGGCGAGCGCATCGCGATCATTTTCGAAGCGGATGACGGCACCGTCACCAACGTCACCTATCAGGATCTGCTGCAACGCGTGTCGCGCTTCGCGAACGCGTTGAAGAAGCGCGGCGTGAAGAAGGGCGACCGTGTCGTGATCTATATGCCGATGTCGATCGAAGGCATCGTCGCGATGCAGGCTTGCGCGCGTATCGGCGCCACGCATTCGGTCGTGTTCGGCGGCTTCTCGTCGAAGTCGCTCAACGAGCGGCTGGTGGACGTGGGCGCGGTCGCGCTCGTCACGTCGGACGAACAGATGCGCGGCGGCAAGGCGCTGCCGCTGAAGAACATTGCCGACGAAGCCCTCGCAATGGGCGGCTGCGAAGCGGTCAAAAGCGTGATCGTGTATCAGCGCACCGGCGGCAAGATCGCATGGAACGCAGACCGCGATCTGTGGATGCACGAACTCACCCAGGCTGAATCGGATCAATGCGCGCCCGAGTGGGTCGGCGCCGAGCATCCGCTGTTCATCCTGTACACCTCCGGTTCGACCGGCAAGCCCAAGGGCGTGCAGCACAGCACCGGCGGCTATCTGCTGTGGGCCGCGCAGACCATGAAGTGGACCTTCGACTGGAAGCCCACGGATGTGTTCTGGTGTACCGCCGACATCGGCTGGATCACCGGCCATAGCTACATCACGTATGGTCCGTTGACGCTCGGCGGCACTCAGGTCGTGTTCGAAGGCGTGCCGACCTATCCGAACGCCGGTCGCTTCTGGGACATGATCGCCAAGCACAAGGTGTCGCTGTTCTATACGGCGCCGACCGCGATCCGCTCGCTGATCAAGGCCGCCGACGCCGACGAGAAAGTGCATCCGAAGAGCTACGACCTGTCCACGCTGCGTATCATCGGCACGGTCGGCGAGCCGATCAATCCGGAAGCGTGGGTCTGGTATTACGAGAACGTCGGCGGCAGCCGTTGCCCGATCGTCGACACGTGGTGGCAGACCGAAACCGGCGGCCACATGATCACGCCGCTGCCGGGCGCCACGCCGCTCGTGCCGGGTTCGTGCACATTGCCGCTGCCGGGCATCATGGCGGCGGTGGTCGATGAAACCGGCCAGGACGTGCCGAACGGGCAGGGCGGCATTCTGGTGGTGAAGCGCCCCTGGCCGTCCATGCTGCGTAACGTGTGGGGCGATCCGGACCGCTACAAGAAGAGCTACTTCCCCGAAGAACTCGGCGGCAAGCTCTATCTCGCCGGCGACGGCGCGGTGCGCGACAAGGAAACCGCCTACTTCACGATCATGGGCCGTATCGACGACGTGCTCAACGTGTCGGGCCACCGGCTCGGCACCATGGAGATCGAGTCGGCGCTGGTGTCGAACCCGCTCGTCGCCGAAGCGGCCGTGGTGGGCCGCCCCGATGCGACAACTGGCGAAGCCGTGTGCGCCTTCGTGGTGCTCAAGCGTGCGCGTCCCGAAGGCGAGGAAGCGGTCAAGCTCGCCAACGAACTGCGCAACTGGGTCGGCAAGGAGATCGGTCCGATCGCCAAGCCCAAGGACATCCGCTTCGGTGAAAATCTGCCGAAGACCCGTTCGGGCAAAATCATGCGCCGCCTGCTGCGCTCGCTCGCGAAGGGCGAGGAAATCACCCAGGACGTGTCCACCCTGGAGAACCCGGCGATTCTCGATCAACTCGGCGAGTCGCTCTGAGCCTGGGTTTGCCTCTGTAAACCGGGGGTAAATGGCAAGGGCGTCCAAGGCGGTGCGCTCTTGACCGATGGCAGTTCCCGGGCACTGAAGCCAGTTCTTCGAGGCCACCGCGCGGACAATCCCGATTGCCTGCCCGGTGGCTTTTTGATACATAGGCGCATGGCCGCGCCGCAGCATTCCTCTCACGCTACGTTCAATCCTCCGCCAGACCCGCCCGCGGTCTCGGCGGCGATGGCGCGCGCGCATCAAAAGTACTGGCGCTTCAACGTGGCATTGATCGCGATGTTGATGACCGTGGGCTTCATCGTGTCGTTCGTCTTGCCGCTGACGGCGCCGGCTCTGGCGCAGGTGCGGGTCGGCGGCTTCAGGCTGCCGTTCTACCTCGGCGCGCAGGGCGCGATCCTGATCTACCTCGCGCTGATCGTGGTGTATATCGTGCTGATGCAAGGCGCCGATCGCCGCCTGCAACGCGCCCTGGTTGCGGACGCAAGCTTCAGCGTCCGCGTGCCCACCACGAGCGGAAACTGAGCCGATGAAGCTCACGAACCGGCTGATCCGTTCCTACGCCCTCTATACCCTCGGCTTTCTGCTCTTCATTTATGTGATGTGGCGCATCGAACGCACCACGGGTCCGGGAGTGTGGATCGGCTACGTGTTCCTGTTCGTGCCGATCGCGGTGTATGCGGTGATCGGCCTGCTGTCGCGCACGTCCGATCTCGTCGAATACTATGTAGCGGGGCGGCGTGTGCCGTCCGCTTTCAACGGTATGGCGACGGCCGCGGACTGGCTTTCGGCGGCCTCGTTCATCGGCCTCGCTGGCTCGATCTATGCGACCGGATATGACGGTCTCGCGTATCTGATGGGCTGGACTGGCGGCTATTGCCTGGTCGCATTCCTGCTCGCGCCGTATGTCCGCAAGCTCGCGCGCTACACGATTCCCGATTTTCTCGGCACGCGTTTTTCGAGCAATGCCGTGCGCGGCCTTGCGGCGCTGGCGGCTATCCTGTGCTCGTTCGTTTATCTGGTTGCGCAGATCCAGGGCGTCGGCCTGATCGCGACGCGCTTTATCGGCGTGGATTTTGCCGTCGGCATTTTCTGCGGCCTCGCGGGCATTCTGGTGTGTTCGTTTCTCGGCGGCATGCGCGCCGTCACGTGGACGCAGGTTGCGCAGTACATCATCCTGATCGCGGCGATTCTGATTCCCGTGTCGATGATCGCTCACAAGGATGGCCTCGGCTGGGTGCCGCAATTCGACTATGGCCGCTTGATGGAGCGGGTTGAAGGCCTCGAAAAGCAGGTGCGCGAAGCGCCGCTCGAGCAGACCGTGCGCGACGATTATCGACGCCGTGCCGCGCTCATGCAGGTGCGGCTCGACGCGCTGCCGCAATCGTACGTCGACGAGAAGCAGCGTCTCACGCAGGAAGTCGCCGACCTGCGCCGCCATAACGGGCCGCTGCGCGAGATCAAGGAGCGCGAGAGGGCGCTCGAGCAGTTTCCACGCGACGCCGGCGCCGCGCAGATCGTCTGGAGCCAGCGACGCGATGAAATGCTGATGCGCGCGGCCGCACCGGTGCCGATGCATGAGCCGTTCCCCGCCGCGACCGACCAGGAGCGGCGTATTCACGAGCGCAATTTTCTGTCGCTGCTGCTGTGCCTGTCGCTCGGGACGGCGAGCCTGCCGCATATCCTGACGCGTTACAACACGACGACCTCGGTCGCGTCCGCGCGGCGCTCCGTGGGATGGACGCTCTTCTTCGTCGCGCTGTTCTATCTGACGGTGCCGGTGCTGGCGGTGCTGATCAAGTACGAGATATTGACCAACCTGGTGGGGCATCACTTCGCCGACTTGCCGCAGTGGCTCATGCAATGGCGCAAGGTCGAGCCGAGCCTGATCAGTCTCGCCGATACGAATGGCGACGGCATCGTGCGTTGGAGTGAGATCCAGATGCAGCCCGACATGGTCGTGCTTGCCGCGCCGGAGATCGCGGGGCTGCCTTATGTGATGTCGGGGCTGATCGCGGCGGGCGCGCTGGCGGCGGCGCTTTCCACCGCGGACGGTTTGCTGCTCACCATCGCCAATGCCTTGTCGCACGATGTGTACTACCACATGGTCGATCCGAACGCGTCGAGTCAGCGGCGCGTGACGATCTCGAAGATTCTATTGTTGGGGGTGGCGCTGTTCGCGTCTTATGTGGCGTCGCTGAACACGGGGAACATTCTGTTTCTGGTCGGTGCGGCGTTTTCACTGGCGGCGTCGAGCCTGTTTCCGGTGCTGGTGCTGGGCGTGTTCTGGAAGCGCACCACGCGGCTGGGGGCGGTGGCGGGCATGGTGGCGGGGCTGGTGGTGTGCATCTATTACATCGTCTCCACGTACCCGTTCTTCACGCAGATGACGGGCTTCGCCGGCGCACGCTGGTTCGGGATCGAGCCGATCAGTTCCGGCGTATTCGGCGTGCCGGCGGGGTTTCTGGTGGCGATCGGCGTGAGTCTGATCGACCGCAAACCGGACGCTTATACGCGGGCGCTGGTGGACTATATCCGGCATCCTTAAACCGGTTTGTGCGAGGGGTCTGGCGCAGGGCGCGAAGTTTGCTATAATTCGGCTCCCCGCCGGAGAGATGGATGAGCGGTTTAAGTCGCACGCCTGGAAAGCGTGTATAGGTTAATAACCTATCCGGGGTTCGAATCCCCGTCTCTCCGCCACCCTTCCAGTAAGCCTTTGCGGGTTTTCGCAAATTCTGCGCTGTGCCATGGAAATGGCCCAATGCCATGGAATTTCACCGCAAGGGTTTCACGCGCGCCGGCTTCCGTCGGTAAATTCGCCGTATTTTCTTGCCCTCAGCATGTGCCCAAAGTGCTTGCGCGTGCTCGATCATCCCGGCATCGCTCGCGCGCTTCTGACACAAGTTCACACCCAAGTCCGCACACAAGTCCGCGATCATTTCAAATGGCTGTTGCGCCAATCGCGCGGCGTCACGCCAAAGCGTGAATTGAACCAGTTCGTGAACGAACCCTGCTGCGAATAGCCCAGCAATGCGGAAACCCGCCCGATGGGATAACGCGGGTTGCTCATATAGCGCACGGCAAGTTCGCCCCTGACTTCCTCGACCAGACGCGAGAAGCTGGTATGGGCCAATTCCAGTTGGCGCTGCATCGTCCGTACGCTCAAGCGCAAATGCCGGGCAACCAGTTCGACGGTGGCCTGCTCGATGGGCAGCAACAAATAGATCGCCTTGCGCACTTCCAGCGCGGTCGAATCGACACCCGCCACGTTCAGTGAATCCGCGAGGCTCTCGGCATATCGCACCAGCTCCGGGTCAGCGGCGGGATTCGGGTAGTCGAGATCGGCGGCCGCACACACGAAGCCGTTGAAATCGCCGCCGAACTCCAGCGGACAGCCGAAGAAGCGTCGATGAAACGTCAGGTCTTTCGGTCCCTGATGAACAAAATGGACCGAGCGCGGTTTCCAGTGATCGCCGAGCAGGGCGCTGGAGTGGCGCCAGAGAATGCCGACCGCGAGTTCGATCGCCTGATTCGTTGGCGTGCCCGGTTCGACGACCAGGTCTTCGCGGATGGTAACTGTGTCCCCCACGTCCTCGACGTACAGAGCCAAGGCTTCGTTCAACAGATGCCGGTATTCGACGGTGGCCAGCAGCACTTCGCGCAGCGTGCGCTTGTGCGCGAGCAGGAGATTGACGACACCCGTACCGAACTTCTGCCGGGTCTCGGCCATTTGCAGCGCGAAAGTCGGGCATGCGGCCTTTTCGGCCGTCAGCTCCAGCAGCCGGCACGCGGCGGCTGCCGGGATGCGATCGTCCGGATTGGCAAGCGCCGCGGTATCGATCCCGACCTGCTGTGCAAGCTCGACCGGATTCAGTCCGACCCGCCGCGTCACGTCGAAATAGCCGCTCATGGCGACCGAGCGCAACATCGTTTCCATCGCTGTGTCTCCGCACCCGTCTCGCAAGCGCCGCCGCTGTGTCTGGTAATGAAATGCCTACCGCGCGCGCATCTCGGTGTTAACGCGCAGTGGCATGAAATGCTAAAAGGATGGCGCCCAATCATAAAAGTGTAGCGCAGGATTGCCGTATCGTGCGATCTCAACGGTTCATCATGTTCCGACCAGTTTTGATGCGACAGGCCTTGTCGCACGCGTCGGAATACCGTCCCCCTATTGGAGATCACGATGCAATTCCTCGACGATTCGCTGCACCCCGAGAACCAGGACAAGGTTGTCATCACGACCGCTCCGTACGGCCCGGAATGGATGCCCGAGGACTTTCCGGAAGACATTCCGGTGACGATGGCCGAGCAGATCCAGAAGGCCGTCGATTGCTACAACGCGGGCGCGACTGTCCTGCACCTGCATGTGCGTGAACTGGATGGCAAGGGCTCCAAGCGCCTGTCGAAATTCAACGAACTCATCGCGGGTGTCCGCGCGGCCGTGCCGGACATGATCATCCAGGTCGGGGGTTCGATCTCGTTCGCGCCGGAAGACGACGGTCAGGCCGCGAAGTGGCTCTCCGACGACACGCGTCACATGCTGGCCGATCTCGACCCGAGGCCGGATCAGGTGACGGTGGCGATCAACACCACGCAGATGAACATCATGGAGTTGCTCTATCCGGCGTACCTGGAGGGCACCTCGTTGTCCAATCCCGCGCTCATGGCCGCTTATAGCGAAATGACGGTTCCTGCCGGACCCGCATGGGTCGAGGAGCACCTGCGCCGGCTGCAGGCTTCGGGCATTCAGCCGCATTTCCAGCTGACGGGCATCCATGCGCTCGAGACACTTGATCGCCTCGTGCGCAAAGGTGCCTACAAGGGTCCGCTCAACCTGACGTGGATCGGTATCGGCGGGGGCTTCGACGGCCCGAACCCGTTCAACTTCTTCAACTTCGTGCATCGCGCGCCGGACGGCTGCACGCTCACGGCCGAATCGCTGCTCAAGAACGTGTTGCCGTTCAACATGATGGCGCTGGCCATGGGCCTGCATCCTCGCTGCGGCATCGAAGACACGATCATCGACCAGCACGGCAACCGGATGACCTCGGTGCAGCAGATCGAGCAGTGCGTGCGCGTGGCGCGCGAACTGGGCCGCGAGATCGCTTCCGGCAAGGAAGCGCGCGACATCTACCGCATCGGTGTGCAATACGAAACGGTCGGCGAGACGCTCGCGGCCAACGGCATGGCGCCGAATCGCGAGGCCGGTGTGAAGAACCTCCCGTTGCGCGCGGCGTAAAGGATGGAGCGCGGCTGACGCTTCGCGGAGGTCGGGTTCCGGCCAAAGCAGCGCAGGCTAGCTTCCTCAAAGGCAGGGCTCCCCGGTATGCCGGGGAGGGTTGCACGGTATCCATAAAGGCCCCTTTTGCCCGACAGGGAAAAGGCGGCCGCCAACGAGCTGGACACGAAGGAGACGACTCATGTTCACGCATGCTGAGCCCACGACGGCCGATGTATCGACGACGCAACATGGCGTGCGCGCGTATGCGTGGGTGGTATTTGCCTTGACGGTCGGGTTGCTGCTCTCCGACTACATGTCGCGGCAGGTGTTGAATGCGGTGTTTCCAATGCTCAAGGCCACGTGGAATCTTTCCGACACCCGGCTGGGCTCGCTGAGCAGTGTGGTCGCGTTGATGGTCGGCGTGCTGACCTTTCCGCTGTCGGTGCTTGCCGACCGCTGGGGCCGCGTGAAAAGCATTGTCCTGATGGCGGCGATGTGGAGCCTCGCAACGCTCGGCTGTGCGCTCTCGACGAACTATAACGAAATGCTGCTCGCGCGTGCCTTCGTCGGTATCGGTGAAGCCGCCTATGGCAGTGTGGGTATCGCGGTTGTCCTCAGTATCTTTCCGGCCCGGCTGCGCTCCACGCTCACCGCCGCGTTCATGGCCGGAGGGGCATTCGGTTCAGTGCTGGGCATGGCGCTCGGCGGCGCGGTCGCGGCTCATCTCGGCTGGCGCGCGGCGTTCGGCGCAATGGCGGCCCTCGGGATCGTGTTGCTGGTTCTCTACCGGTTTGCCGTCACTGAAAAGCAGCTGGCTCGACTGCAGCCGGCGGGCATGAGCAGGCAAGTGCAGAGCCACGGTGTATGCATGAGCTTCCGGGCGCTGATGAAAGGGCTCTTTTCGACGAAGTCAGTCGTGTGCGCCTACGTCGGCAGCGGTATCCATCTGCTGGTGCCGGCAGCCGTATGGGCGTGGATGCCCAGCTTCCTGAACCGCTACTACGGCATGTCCACCGGCAAAGCGGCAATGAGCGCGGCGGTGTTCGTGCTGGCAACCGCTTTCGGCATGGTGGTGTGCGGAATGCTGGCCGACCGGCTCAGCTCGCATGAACGCGAAAAGAAGTGGAGCACGGCCGTCGCCTTCTGCCTGATCTGCTTCGTGATGCTCACGATCGGTTTCCGGATGCCTGCGGGCCCGGCACAGCTCGTCCTGATCGGCGTCGGCATGTTCTTCAGTGCGGGCGCTACCGGCCCCTCGGGTGCGATGGTGGCGAACCTCACCCCGCCGTCGATCCACGCATCGGCGTTTGCCACCCTGACGCTTGCGAACAACCTGCTGGGGCTCGCGCCCGCTGCCGTCCTGACGGGCATCGTGGCTGACCGGATCGGGCTGATCGGCGCGCTGCAACTCGTGCCGTTTGCACCGCTCGTCGCGGCGGCCGCCTTCTTCATCGGCAAGCGCAGCTATGGCGTCGACCTCGATCGCGTGAGTGCCCTGCGCGAACAGGCCGGGCGCTGAGCCCACGATTAGCCGCGTACTTTAGACCTGGCAAGTGCGCCCGAAAGCAGGACGGGCAGCCCCTTACAGGCCAAATAAATTTGCAGTTCGAGTAAAGGATAGGAGATTCGATATGGCCAAGGCAGTGCGTTTCCATGAAACCGGTGGTCCCGAAGTGTTGCGCTACGAAAACGTTGAAGTGGGCGACCCCGGCCCCGGACAGGTTCGCCTGCGCCATGAAGCAGTGGGCCTGAATTTCGCCGACACTTACTTTCGCACCGGCCTGTACCCTGTGCCGCTGCCTGCAGGCATGGGTGTGGAGGCCGCGGGCGTGGTCGAGGCAATCGGCCCGGACGTGACCAACGTCGCCGTCGGCGATCGCGTCACCTATACCGGCTTTCTCAACACGCTCGGAGCCTACAGCACTGAACGCCTTGTCCCGGCGGCGCCGCTCATCAATCTGCCGGACGCAATTTCCTGCGAAACGGCTGCCGGCATGACGATGCGAGGCCTGACCTCGTCGTACCTGATGCGCCGCATTCACGATTTCAAGGCGGGTGACACCATCCTGCTGCATGCCGCCGCCGGCGGTGTCGGCCTGATCGTGTCGCAATGGGCGAAGCTGCTCGGTCTCACGGTGATTGGCACCGTTTCGAACGAGGCCAAGGGTGAAGTGGCCCGCGCTCATGGCTGCGACCACATCGTCCACTACGGCCGTGAGGACGTCGCGAAACGCGTGCGCGAATTGACCAACGGCGTCGGCGTGGACGTCGTGTTCGACAGCGTCGGCAAGGAGACCTTCGACGCGTCGCTCGATTCGCTCAGGCGCCGTGGCCTGATGGTCTGCGTCGGCACGGCCTCCGGGCCGATCCCGCCGTTCAATCCGCAGATTCTGGCCATGAAGGGCTCGCTCTACCTGACGCGGCCCGCGCTGGCGGACTATATCGCCGATCCCGCCGAGAAGGACGAACTCGCCGGCGAACTCTTCGGGCATGTCGCCGCCGGACGCATCAAGATCGAACTCAACCAGCGGTACGCGCTGGAAGACGCAGCGCAGGCTCATCGCGACCTCGAGTCGCGCAAGACGACCGGCTCGTCAGTCTTCGTCATCTGAGGAAAACGCCATGCAAGTCGACCAATTGACGTACAGCATCGGCGCCGAACTGATCGGCGTGAATCTTGCCGATGCGATCCACGACGACGGTCTGTTCGCCGAGATCCGTGCGGCGCTGCTCCAACACCGGGTGTTGTTCCTGCGCGATCAGGACATCTCGCGCGCCGAGCATGTTGCGTTTGCGCGGCGTTTCGGCGAACTGGAGGACCATCCCGTTGCCGGCAGCGATCCGGAACATCCGGGCCTCGTGCGCATTTACAAGAACCCGGATCAGCCTAACGACCGCTATGAAAACGCGTGGCACGCGGACGCCACCTGGCGCGAAGCGCCGCAGTTCGGCGCTGTCCTGCGCTGCGTGGAGTGTCCGCCGGTCGGCGGCGACACGATGTGGGCAAACATGGTCCTCGCCTACGAGAACCTGCCCGATCACATCAAAACCCAGATTGCGGATCTGCGCGCCCGCCACAGCATCGAGGCGAGCTTTGGTGCCGTAATGCCGATCGAAAAACGTCTCGCGCTTAAGGCGCAATTTCCGGACGCGGAGCATCCCGTTGTTCGCACGCATCCGGAGACCGGCGAGAAGGTGTTGTTCGTGAACGCGTTCGCCACCCATTTCACCAACTACCACACGCCGGCGCGCGTGCGTTTCGGGCAGGACGCTAACCCGGGCGCGGGTGACCTGCTGCGCTACCTGATCAGCCAGGCCTGCATTCCCGAGTATCAAGTCCGCTGGCGCTGGAAACCCAACAGCATCGCGATCTGGGATAACCGCAGCACGCAGCACTATGCAGTGATGGACTACCCGCCGTGTCACCGCAAGATGGAGCGCGCCGGAATTGTCGGCGACAAGCCGTACTGATCGGGCAGCAACCGTCCTGCATGAGATTGGGGATAGTGCTTCGCGCTAACGCTGATCGACAGGGGACCGCTTCATGATTTTCGATAAGACGATATGACACCAACCATCCTTATGGTGCCGGGCCTGCGCGACCACGTCGCCGAGCATTGGCAAACACTGCTGGAGCGCAGGCTGCCCAAGGTAGCCTCGGTGCCGCCGCTCGAGCAAGACAAGCTCAGTTGCGCGGCACGCGTCGCCGCGCTCGATGGTGCCCTCGCGAAAGTCGATGGCCCGGTGATCCTGGTCGCCCACAGCGCGGGCGTGATGATCACCGTGCATTGGGCCCGGCAACACAGCCGCAAGATTCGCGGCGCACTGCTTGCCGCACCGGCCGACCTTGAGACGCCGCTGCCTGCAGGCTATCCGGCCTTCGATGCTATTGCTCAGAACGGCTGGCTGCCCATTCCTCGAAAGCCGCTGCCGTTCCCGAGCATTGTCGGTGCGAGCCGCAACGACCCGCTTGCGCAGTTCGAACGTGTCGAAGCGATGGCGAGCAACTGGGGCAGTCGCCTCGTCGACCTTGGCGAAGTCGGTCTCCTGAATCCGGCTGCGGGATTTGGCGAGTGGCCGATGGCGGAGACGTTGATCAAAGAACTTGAATGACCGGAATCCACTATCCCCAAGGCGTTTTTAAGCGCCATGGTGTCAGTAGTCCAAATCTAAAGGAACAGGAAATGTCACGTCAGATACCGGTTGGCGCGGTGGATGAACTCGCGCCAGGCCAGCGAAAACTGGCCTTCGTCCATGGCCGCAGCATTGTCCTGTTTAACATCGCCGGCACGGTCCACGCCATCGACAACGCGTGCCCCCACAACGGCGCTTCGCTCGCGAGCGGGCGGCTCGACGGATGCGTGCTGAGTTGCCCGGCGCACGGTCTGCGTTTCGACCTGCGCACCGGCCGCATGCCAGGCGCAGGCGGGTTGAGCCTGACGACCTTTCCGGTGCGTGCCATCGACGGAAAGCTGTTCGTGAGTCTCGAGGATCCGGTCATCAGTACCGTGCAGGCACCGGCATGCGATGCCGCATCGCGACACACACCTGTATCCGACGTGGTGACAACCCCGTTTCATTCAAGCAACAAGCCATAAGTAGCCGGGGCCACCCGGCGCGCGCCACACCTGGAGGAGACACAATGAAATTCAAGTCAAGCAGCCTGGCAGTGCTGATAGTTTGTTCAGCGGCCGCTCATGCCCAGTCGTCGGTCACGCTTTACGGCGTACTCGACGCCGGACTGCTTTATCAGAGCACCACAGCCGCATCGTTTCAGCCGAACGCGCGTAACCTGGGGCATGTTTATCAACTCAAGGACGGCGGCATTTACTCCAGCTTCTGGGGGCTGAAGGGAAGCGAAGACATCGGCGGCGGATACAAAATCACGTTCAAACTGCAAGGCACGTTCAACACCACCAACGGCAAGTTCGGGCTGTCCGACACGCCGGGGACGACCGCGCTCTTCAACCAGTTTGCGACGATTGGAGCAACGGGACCGTTCGGCGCGTTCGACGCCGGCCGGCAGATCATCCCGATGATCTACGCGATGTCGGAAACGGACGTGCGCGGCGCGCAGTACTTTGGCAGCATCCTGACCGCCTGGCTGGGCATGAATCAGGCGGCCGGCTGGCCCGGCACCAGCACGAACGCTCCGATCGGTGCGCTGTATGACAGTAACGCGCTGGTCTACTCGTCGCCGAAATTCTATGGCGCGTCGCTCGCGCTCGAGTTCGCGCCGGGAGGCAACGCAGGGCAGTTCCAGGGCGGCACGCGAGAGTCGGCCGTGCTCAAGTATTCGAACTACGGTCTGAATCTGGCCGCGGTGTACTACAACGGGCACGACACCAATCCATACCCGGCCAATTACCCGACGGGTCCGGCCGTTCCGGCGACAGGCCTCGCCAATAACCGCTTCTATTATTTCGGCGCGATGTACACGATCAGCGGATTCTCGTTGTCCGCCTCGTACAGCGTCGGCAAGAATCCGGCGAAGAGCACCACCTACGACTTCGAGATGATTTCGGGCGGCCTTGGCTACCAGTTCAATCCGGTCTTCAAGGTGACGTCCGGCTACTACTATCTGAAGGACCGAAACAATTCGGCGAATCACTCGAGCGAAATCGCGGTGGGCGCGGAATACAGCTTGTCGAAGGCGACGAGGGCTTACGCGCAGGTCGGCTATGTGGACAACAAGGGAACGATGAACCAGACGATCGTCTATGGCACACCGGTCGCACCCGGCGTCTCGACCACGGCGGCGATGGTTGGCATCCGCCATACCTTCTGATCCCGCCACCCCTATCAAACGGAGCAGAACCATGAAGAAAACCAAGGCACTCGGATTGACGATCGCCGCGTTGGGCGCTGCGGTGTCCATGAGCGCGTGGTCCCAGACCGCGCAGGTAGCCAGCGCACCAGCTGTTGCGCAAGGCTCGTCGGCGCAGGCGGCATCGGGTGCGGCCGCACCCACGGGGAGGAAAGCTGATCGCGCGCTGCGCCGGAAGGTGTATGCCGCCATTGGCAAATACAAGGAGATCGACGCCGGAGACATCAGTGTCACCACGAAGGACGGCGCGGTGACACTGAACGGCACAGTTGCGGAGACTGTCCAGATCGCCAAGGCCGAGGCGATCGCGAGAAGCGTCCCAGGCGTGACGTCGGTGAGCAACAAGCTGACGGTCAAGAAACCGTTTGGCGGCATGTAAGCTGCGTTAGTCAAGCGTGAGCTCGAAGACGGCTGCTCTCGCTCACTTCTACCCGTCCTGCAGTTGCGCGTGATTCCTACGCGCGACGAAGCGCCCGTCTGCCGTTTGATCAACGCATGTCGATGGTCTGGCTTTCCCTCAAGCTCAACTGCCGCCGGCGCCAAAGTTCGAAGCCGGCCGGCTCCATTGCTTACGGGGGAGATGAAGGCATTGCCTGCTCGATGTGATTAGAACCGATTGCGCTGGCTGGGATCGAATTGGGGATCGGGTGATCGCTGCGTTTGCCGCAGGACGCCCTGATCGTCGAAATAGAAGTTGTATATCAAATGATCGATGTTGTTCTCCATGTACCGGTAGGACCAGACTTCCCGGCTCACGCGCTTGAAGTAGGAGGTTTCGAAAGGGCGGCCGAAGTTGACTAACACGTCGTCCCGGGTCCACTTTCCCACTTCGGCACGATGGAACTCATTGTCTCGAAGTACTTGCCGGACACCGAGCACTTTGCCTGAAGCGTCGATGTCCGCTGCCGTCGTCGTCGTTCCCATGGGCTGGGTCGGCCACATCAGCCGCTTGCCGCCGTTTGGTAGATCGTACGTTTCCTTCGGCGGGCCGAGGCGTGCAACAAGTTCGGACTGATCTGCGCCAGCGGCTACCTGTTGATGCGGTGGGGTGCAGCCCGCGAGCACCAACCCCGTGTAAGCCATGATCAGAAATGCAAGTCGGTTAAGCATGAAAGCCTCCGCTAAAAGTGATTGCGTCTGGCAGTCTCGCTTTCATGGAGCGTTGCGCCGCGGCTCGATGAACGGAGTGGGGCGCGCGCTGCTGTCACGTGGATCCGTTACGCTCGAAGGGACGACGCGGCGCCGACCGCCTTGACGCGTGAATTGTGTCCAGGGCAACGCGACGAAAGATCCAGCGTGTTATCGGTGAATGGGCTGGCTGACGCAAAACCGTAATCAACATTCATTTTGTTGGTCACTGGCTATTTGTAAAATCGAGGATAGTTATCCTTATCAGATAGCTTCATCGACAGCGTTAGGATACTTTGCTGTTTCCGGGCCCGCAGCTTCGAAGTCGCGCAACCTGCCACTTGAATTCGCACTACCGTCATTTGTCCTGACCGGCGTTAACAGGCCGTTGCCATCTACCTTGAAACTGAAGCCGCGCCAGTTGACCCGCGTCGACAGAAAACTCGCCAGGAAGATCGAAAAGGACACGATGTCCCAGAACGGCAGAAGCCAAAGGCCGCGAAGTGGCTGCCCCAGCGAGCGGTCCGACAGGACTTTCAACGCTTGCCGCGCGAGCAGCGCGAGCGCAGCAAGCAGCCAGGCCCAGGCGGCGCCTCTGGAAAGCAGCACGGCCAACACGGCAAAGGCGAATGGATGAATCAGCGCTGAGCCTAGAGCGTGTTAGGCACTTTGAAGTACTGGCACTGCGTGAACGAGCATGAGCATTGCGAAGACCATGAAATGAAGTCCTGCAAGGGTTTCGGGCAGCCGTTCATAATCACGTGCGAGACGGCGGAAACGGTTGAGCCAGCCAAAGCTGCGCTCGACCACCCACCGCCGGGGCAGCAGCACGAAGCCCTTTTTCGCTTCCTCCGGTTTGATTACCTGCAGTTCAATACCTTCATCAAGCGCGGCCTGCGCTGGCTCTTTGCCCGTGTATCCCTGATCGGCAAATGCCACTTTGACCGTGTGCCCCGTTACCTGCTGGATCTGACGCGCAAGCTCCGCTACCTGGGCGCGCTCCTGTTCGTTGGCCGGCGTCACATGTACCGCCAGCAACTGTCCCAAAGTGTCTACCGCAATGTGCACCTTGCTGCCACGCTTGCGCTTATAACCGTCATAGCCCGCACGCGGGCCGCTCTCGCAAGTCGACTGTATCGTGCGACCATCCAGGATGACGGCGCTGGGCTGTCCCTGCCGTCCCTGTGCCACGCGTATTATCGAGCGCAGATCACAGACCATGTTCTCAAAACAGCCTGCCTGTAACCAGCGTTGAGTCTGCTGATAAACCAGTTCCCAAGGTGGGAAATCATTGGGCAGCATCCTCCACGGCGCGCCGGCCCGAGCCATCCAGCGCAATGCATCAAACATGTCACGCAGTTCGTATTTGCGCTGCGGCGCGGTGACGTCCATCAGCGTCAGATAGGGTGCTGCGAAGCTCCATTCTTCGTCGGACACATCGGTCGGATACCCTTTGCGATCTGCTCTTTTCATCCCGCCAGGATACCAGGTCTCCTGCAAAGTGCCTAACACGCTCTAGATGGCCGAGTGGATCGATTGTCCGGATGGTTCGGCTCCAGCGCAATTCGTGTGCAATCAGCTTGGCGGCGCTGGTCTCGCCGCAGGCGTGAGACACCGTGAACGGCGGAATCACCACCTTCTCGCCAGTCATGCGCACCGCTTCGCCGATCGCATGGTCCTCCGCCAGGTGATGCACGAACTTGGCAAAGCCACCAATCTTCTCGAGCGTTGCCCGCCGCATTGCAATCGTCTGCCCAAAGCACGGACGCGCGAGGCCAAGCGCAAGCCCGGTGACGACGCTGGGCAGGAACTGGTAATTGGTCGCCATGGCCGACAGGCGGGGCCAGAAACCCGGATCGGGCTGTCCGCGATAGATGCAGGTGACGAGGCCCACGCCAGGCTTCTGCAACTCGCCGATCACATTGCGCAGATAACCGCTGCTCACGCTCACGTCGCTGTCCGCGAACACCAGCACATCATGCCGCGCCTCGGGCAACATGTTGAGAATGTTGCTCATCTTTCGATTGGGACCATAGAGTCGCGCATCAGCCACGACGGTGATATGTGCTCTGGGGTATAACAGACGCAGTTGTTCGACCGTTTGCAACGCTGGATCTTCCGCGTCGTGCACGCCGAACAGGAAGTGCACCGGGCCTGGATAGTCCTGCTCGCAGAAGCTCGACAGGTTGCCAAGCAAGGACCACTCGTCACCGTGCAGCGGTTTGACGATCGTGACGGGCGGAAAGCAGGTGGGCTGCGATGTCGTACGGGAAAAGAAACGCCCCATTAATGCGCCGGCGAGCAGCGTATACACAATCCCCAGCGCGGCACCCATGGCGCACAGAAGCGCAAGCCCGATGAGAAACATAGGTTCCCCGTGAAGAGGATCGTCGAAGGCGGGACGTCTTATTCGTTGATGTTCGGAAGTATAGGGGGTTTGTCGCCTTTTGCCGAAAGCTGATGTCGAACTTTTTTTGCGCCGACTTTCATTCCAGCGTCACGCGATGACAAGAACGCCGCACACGTCCCGGGACGCAGATGGCGGCAGGCCGGCGCTGAACGTCACCCACCCGGGGTGGTTAATTTGCCTGGCGGTCATAGCAACCCGCAGTGCTTACAGTTCGCCAACGGGTAACGTCATCTCACGGCATCCCTAACTAGACTAGGCGAAAAAAACCCTTCCTGTCGAGCGCGAGATTCGTAGTATTCTTGAACGTCCCTTCGTTTCCTGGCGACAGCGGCCATTCCGCTCCGCTGCTTCAATCCCATTCGGTTTCATGGGGCGATGATGGTTCTATCTATTCTTGCTGTCTGCGCTTGCTGTCTGCGCATTTCGTTGTGGGGAGGGTAGCGTCAATGCCATCTATTGCAGCGACCGACTCAACGTTGAGTGCATGAATCAACTTCCCGTGCGTTGCCGACGCCCAGCGAGTTTCGGCGGGTGATGGATTCCGCGCATGCAGGCCATTTTCTTCGAGAGCATCTATGAAAACACTGTTTTTGCAGGCACCTTCATTCGATGGCTTCGATGGTGGAGCAGGGTCGCGTTTCCAGACGAAGCGTGAGATCCGTTCATTCTGGTATCCGACGTGGCTCGCCCAGCCCGCCGCGCTGATCGAGAATAGCCGCGTTCTGGATGCGCAAGCAGATGGCCTGTCCCTGGAGGCGTCGCTAGATATTGCTCAAGAGTGCGACCTCGTCATCATTCATACAAGCACACCTTCGTTTCCGAGCGACGCGCAATTCGCAGAGCACTTAAAGAAGCGCAAGCCCACGATACAGGTCGGGATGGTTGGCGCGAAAGTCGCCGTCGATCCGCATGGATCGCTTACGGCATGCGACGCTATCGACTTCGTGTGCCGCGAGGAATTCGACTTCACGTGTCGCGACATTGCGCAGGGTCTTCCGTTCGAGTCGATTCTCGGCCTGAGCTACCGTCTGCCCGACGGCGCAATCATGCACAACGAAGCCCGGCCCATTCTTGAAGATATGGACGAGTTGCCATTCGTTGCGCCCATCTACAAGCGCGACCTCAAGACAGAGAATTATTTCAGTGGCTACCTCAAGCATCCGTATGTTTCCATCTATACGGGGCGAGGTTGCAAATCGAGGTGCACCTTTTGCCTCTGGCCGCAAACGGTCGGAGGTCATCGCTATCGCACGCGGTCAGTCGAGAATGTGCTTGAAGAAGTGAAATGGATCAGGGACAACATGCCCGAAATCAAGGAGATCATGTTCGACGACGACACGTTTACCGATTTGAAACCGAGAGCCGAGGAAATCGCCCGTGGCCTTGGTAAGTTAGGTGTGACGTGGTCGTGCAACGCGAAAGCGAATGTGCCTTATTCCACCCTCAAGGTGATGAAGGAGAACGGCCTGCGACTCCTGCTTGTCGGTTACGAATCAGGCGACGACCAGATTCTCGTGAATGTCAAAAAGGGCTTGCGAACCGATATGGCCCGGCGTTTTACTGAAGATTGCCGTAAGCTCGGCATCAAGATCCACGGCACCTTCATTCTGGGGCTGCCTGGTGAAACGCGCGAGACGATCCAGAAAACCATCGAATACGCGAAAGAGATCAATCCGCACACGATCCAGGTGTCGCTTGCGGCGCCCTATCCGGGTACGAGCCTTCACAAGCAAGCAATCGAGAATGGCTGGCTGCAAGAGAGCAAGGTCATCAACCTCGTCAGTTCCACGGGGGTCCAGGTTTCAGCAATCGGCTATCCGCACTTGTCGCGCGAAGAGATCTATCGTGGCGTCGAGGAATTCTATAAACGCTTCTACTTCAGACCGGCAAAGATCTGGGAAATTGTCCGCGAGATGCTGGTGAGTTGGGAGATGATGAAACGGCGCTTGCAGGAAGGTGTGGAGTTCTTCAGATTTCTCAGGGCGCGCGAGGCTTAAAGAGCTTATCTGAAGCCACGTTTTTTCCGGCCTTGCGCGCGGAAACAAACGTGGCTGCAGTGGCGAGATGGAATTATCGATCGAACCATCGATACTGTAGCGTCAGGGTAACGGACGTAAAGTCGCCACCTGCACGGGTTACAAGACCATGCGATAACGCGAGCTTGGTGGACCATCCGCGCGCAATCGGTGCGGACACCGTCACACCGTATCGCACGTTGGCCTGTCGATCTTCCGCTTCCACGTCGTTGGTCGAGGTCCGGCCGCCACTGGTGTATCCGAGGTCGCCGGCAAGCCAGAACCCGGGGCGGAACGTGTAGCCGCCGTGCAATTGAAAAGTCATCAGCGGGGCCTGAGTTCGCTGCGCACCGTTAAAGAACTCATTGTTGCTCGTAAAGAACCATACCCCCGCGGACCCATCGACGAACCACTTGCCAAGAGTCTGCGACACGCCGAACTCCGGCTTGAATGACCATCGGTTGGTTCCGATGTTGACTAATCGTGACCCAACGTATTGTCCCGTGGGCGCGATGATCGTCAAGCTGGTCCCGACCGCGGTTGCGGATTCATGCGCGGCAAACGCATCCGGAGGCAACGGCGGATTGCCGAACAGATTGAAGGCGAAGCGCAGCCGCATATCGCCCAGGCCAGAACGATGGACTTCTGTTGCCGAATCGAGAACATCTCCGCTGACGTTCCCGCGCGCGAACGGCAGCGCTATCCCCAGCGATGCCGTGTGCCCGAGAAAGCCAAACGTCGACACATAGGCGAGTGACCACAGATTGAACTGTGCACGCACCCCCGAGATGGGTAAGGACGAATCCGTCAGGACGTCGCCGGACAAGTGCGACCACGATGAGACCAGAAAATGCGTGCCAACCGGAGACGGAGAATAGGTGCGCGGTTCGAGTTCTTGAGCACACGCCACGCCGACCGGAAACAGAAGTCCAGCTGCGGTATTGCGCATCAGAGCCCAACGGCATGGACGATGCCTCATGGTCGGCTTGGGCAGGCGGCCATAGGCAACCTGGCTGGCCGCAAAATTTAAAGTGTAGAGGAGGGCACGATGTACGCAGCGTACCGTTCGCCTGATGACACAGGAATAAGACTTTGGTCCGATTTCATGCGATAGCCGCGGGCCATACCATGAAACGATTTCGGGTCGGGCTGGTGTGCTGCGAGCGCCCCGCATAGCGAACGCTGCATGCTGGACGCTACGCTACCCAAAGCGTGTGTGCAGGCATCAAGAACGCGACTGCCGTCTCCCGGTGGTGATCATTTCTTGTTCCTTTCCGAGGGTTGCGCAATGGATGCAGGAGCACAGTTGTCCCGCAGTCAGGATATCGCCACGAAGATTACTCGCGTGTTGCAGAAGCGCACACACGGCGCACAGGAACGGTTGACTCAACGTGTGCGCGATGCGCTTGATGGAGATCGTGCCGTCAAGCATGCCGCACATACAGTGGCTGCGCCGTTCGACCCATTGCAGGCATGGCAATACGCGATCGACGTTGCGCAGCGCTCGTTGCTGTTTTGGGACGTTCTGGTCGAGCGCGGCACCGAGTTCGTGGAGCGAAACGCGCAAGGGCCGACCCCCGTGCTGCATTTCGACTACGACGTCATTCTCGACGGGCGGCAATTCGAGCGGCCCGTGAACTATGCGCTGCTCCAGCTTCGCCCGCCGGAAGGCGTGGTGGTGGACGCGAATAAGCGCCCTTATCTCATCATCGATCCCCGCGCGGGACATGGCCCGGGCATCGGTGGCTTCAAGGACGATTCGCAAGCCGGGGTGGCACTTCGCGCGGGACATCCTGTGTATTTCGTGGTGTTCTTTCGTGATCCCGAACCTGGTCAGACACTGCTCGATGTCTGCACGGCAGAGCAGCAGTTCGTGAGGAAGGTGCGTGCGCGGCATCCGTCAGGCCCGAAGCCGGCTATCATCGGCAACTGCCAGGGCGGCTGGGCCGCGATGATGCTGGCCAGTTCCGATCCCGACGAAACCGGACCCGTCGTTATCAACGGTGCGCCGATGTCGTACTGGAGCGGCGCGTGGAGCGAAGGTGAGAGCGACAATCCAATGCGATACGCGGGCGGGATCCTCGGCGGTTCGTGGCTCGCGTCGTATGCGGCGGATCTCGGCGACGGCAAGTTTGACGGAGCCCATCTGGTCCAGAACTTCGAAAACCTGAACCCCGCCAATTCGCTATGGGACAAGTATTACCATCTGTTCTCGAACATCGATACGGAGCCGCCTCGTTTTCTGGAGTTCGAGCGCTGGTGGGGCAGCTACTACCTGATGAATCGCGAGGAAATTGAGTGGATCACGCGCAATCTCTTCGTCGGCAACAAGCTGTGGTCTGGCGAAGTGAGCAGCAGCGGCGGGAAGCCATTCGATTTGCGCGAGATCCGCTCGCCGATCATTCTCTTCGCTTCGATGGGCGACAACATCACGCCACCTCAACAGGCGTTCAATTGGGTCGCCGATATTTATAAGAGTACAGAAGAAATCAAGTCGCGCGGACAGGTGATCGTTGGTCTCATGCATCAGGACATCGGTCACCTCGGCATCTTTGTATCTGGCAAAGTCGCAAGAAAGGAGCATACGCAGATCGTTTCCGTGCTGGAAACGATCGAGACGTTCCCGCCGGGCCTTTACGGCATGTCGATCAAGGAAGTAAAGAGCGATTCGGGGGAAACCGGATACGAAGTCGAATTCAGCGAACATCGGCTCGAAGAGATCGCCGCGCATTTCAACCGTTTCGAGCGCGTGGACGAGAAACCGTTCGAAGCGGTTGCCGCTCTGTCAGACTTCAATCAGCGGGCGTACGAACTCTTCACCCAACCCATTGTGCAGTCTTTGAGCAATGAGACGACGGCCCGCATGCTGCGCGAGTTTCATCCGCTTCGTTTCCAGCGTTGGGCACTGTCCGACATGAACCCCTGGCTCGGCTGGCTGCATCCTGCCGCCAAGGCGGTCAAGGAAAACCGCCAACCGGTTGATCCAGAAAACCCGTGGCATAAGGCCGAGAAAACCGGGTCCGACATCGTGAGCGCTTCGCTCGACTATTACCGGGCGATGCGCGATGCCGCGACCGAGGCAACGTTTTTCGGCATCTACGCGAATATCTACTCGATCTATCTCGCCGACCGCAATCCGCATGCGAACCGCACGGATTCGGTCCCGGCCGATCCTCGTGATCTGCCGTTTGTGCGCACAGCGCTTCAGGCGATCGGAGAGGGTGGCTACACCGAGGCGCTGGCCCGTGCGGCTTTTCTTCTCGCGCGCAAGGGCGAGCCCTTACCGCTGGCCCGCCTGGAGATGCGCAAGGAATTGGCTGAGAGCTACGCTGACTATCTTCCCGACATTGCTGCCGACCAGTGGCGGCGCATTCGGGGCGAGCAGGAAATTATCGCCAGCTACGAACCCGATCAGGCGATCGCCACGCTGCCGACTCTACTCGCACATGACGAGGACAGAAGCCGCTTTCTAGAGTTGATCGACAAACTCGTCGCGGACGAGCGCGTACTGAATTCAGCGCCTACCGACGCGCAACGGTCGGCCCTCGAACGCATCCGCTCGGTACTCATGCCGCGCCCCGAACGCAAGCGTCCGGTTGCGGTGCCCGACCGGGTGCGCCGATGAGCCCGCACGCCACAGCAGAACCGACGATAGGAAAGCCGATGGAAGCCCAGCATGCGAAGTATCAGCGTCTGATCGAGTACTGCAAAAATTTGCCGGCTTTGCCGACAGCCGTCGTGCATCCATGCGATCGCAGTTCACTCGAAGGAGCCGTCGAGGCAGCAAAGATGGGCCTGATTGCGCCGTTGCTCGTCGGGCCACGCGCACGCATCGAGTCGCTTGCCGCTGAGCATGGCATTGATATATCCGCCTATCCGATCATCGACGCACCGTTTAGCCACGCGGCTGCTGCCGCGGCGGTTCAGCTCGTGCGCGAAGGCAAGGCCGAGGCACTGATGAAAGGCAGTCTGCACACGGACGAGTTGATGGCGGAAGTCGTTAAGCGGGATACCGGACTGCGAACGGCGCGGCGCATCAGTCATTGTTTCATCATGGACGTGCCGCAATATGACGAAGCGCTGATCATTACCGACGCCGCGGTGAATATCACGCCGTCGCTCGAAGAGAAGGTCGACATTCTGCAGAACGCGATCGATCTGGGACACGCGTTGCAGTTTCCGGAAGTGCGTGCGGCGATTCTGTCCGCCACCGAAACCGTCAATCCGAAAGTGCCGTCCACGGTCGAAGCCGCCGCACTTTGCAAAATGGTGGATCGCCAGCAAATTACGGGCGCACTGGTTGACGGTCCGCTCGCGCTCGACAATGCAATCAACCTCGAAGCTGCGCGAATCAAGCAGATCGACTCACCGGTTGCCGGACGCGCCAACCTGCTGATGGTGCCGGACCTGGAAGCGGGAAACATGCTCGCCAAAAGCCTGTCCTTTCTTGCCGGCGCGGATGCAGCGGGTATTGTGCTTGGCGCGCGCGTGCCGATCATTCTGACGAGTCGCGCGGACTCCGTGACGACACGTCTTGCCTCGTGCGCGGTCGCGGCGCTTGTCGCCAAGGCCCGGCGCGAGGCCGGCAAGATTGTCGGGTGACGCCATGGCCGACGTGATCCTCGTATTGAACGCCGGCTCTTCAAGCCTGAAATTCTCCGCATTCGATGCGGGAACGACCGACCTCGACCTCGTTTTGCGCGGCCAGATCGAAGCGCTGTACACGGTCCCGCGTTTCAGCGCGACGGATCGGCATGGTGAAGCCGGTAGCAAGGAATGGGGTGCGGGCTACGAACTCGGCCATCTGGGCGCGATCGAGTATCTCTCCGCGTTTCTGCGCAGCCATTGCGACGGGCATCGCCTGACGGCGGTCGGTCATCGGGTCGTGCATGGCGGCCAGCGATTTTCCGATGCCGTTGTGGCGACACCGGCTATCGTCGACGAACTCGAGAAGCTCGCTCCACTTGCGCCGCTGCATCAACCGCATAACCTGAAGCCTATCCGGATCATCTCGCAGTTGCGTCCGGACGTTACGCAGGTTGCGTGCTTCGACACGGCATTTCACCATACGCAGAGCGAGACTTCGCGGGCCTACGCGCTGCCTGTGGCCATTACGGAGCGGGGCGTGCGGCGGTATGGATTTCACGGGCTGTCGTACGAATACATCGCAAGCGTGTTGCCGGAGATTTCGCCGGCGGCTGCGGCTGGCCGGACCATCGTCGCGCATCTCGGCAATGGCGCAAGCCTGTGCGCGATGGTTGGCGGCAAGAGCGTAGCCAGTACGATGGGATTCACGGCGGTAGACGGCCTGCCGATGGGAACGCGTTGCGGAAGCCTCGACCCGGGCGTGATTCTCTATCTGCTCGATGAACTGAAGATGGATGCGCGGGCCATCGAGGATCTGATCTACAAACAGTCGGGCTTACTCGGCATGTCGGCCGTGTCGAGCGACATGCGTGTGTTGCTGAATAGCGCTGAGCCGCGCGCCCGTTTTGCGCTGGATGTCTACGTCTACCGGATTGCGCGCGAAATCGGCAGCCTTGCTGCGGCGATGAAGGGCATTGACGGGCTGGTGTTCACTGCCGGAATCGGCGAGCACGCGGCCACGATTCGCGAGCGTGTTGTGATGGACGCGGCGTGGCTGGGAGCCGAGTTGGATCACGTGGCGAATCAGGGAGGTGGTCCGCTGATCAGCCTTCCGTCGAGCAACGTGGTGGTTTGGGTTGTTGCCACAAACGAGGAACTCATGATTGCCCGCCACACGCAGGCGGCTGTCCACGCGTTGAAATCATGAGCATAGTTCCACGACGCGAAGTGTCACGCTTGCCAGCACCCAAGAGCCCTATCCAGGAGTTTTATCATGCCGATCGAGCAACCGCGTTTGATCCTGAAAGATGCGAAAGCGCTAGTCACGGGTATCGCTAACGAACACTCGATTGCGTATGGATGCGCGAAAGCGTTTCACGAGCTTGGGGCCAGCCTTGCGATCACTTACGCGAATGAAAAGACAAAGCCTTACGTGGAGCCGCTCGCAAAATCGCTCGATGCGCAGACCTTCATGCCGCTAGACGTGACGCGGGAGGGCGAGCTCGAAGCAGTCTTCGGGAAAATCGACGAACTGTGGGGGCAACTCGACATTGTCGTGCACGCCATCGCATGGGCGCCAAAGTCGGATCTGCATGGCGGGCTGTTGAATTCTTCGTGTGAGGGCTTTCTAAGCGCCATGGATATATCCTGTCATTCGTTCGTACGAATGGCGCGCCTCGCCGCGCCGCTAATGAAAGAAGGCGGTACGTTGTTGACGATGAGCTATTACGGTGCGAACAAAGTGGTGCCGAACTACAGCGTGATGGGTCCAGTGAAAGCCGCCCTCGAAGCCTGTACGCGTTATCTGGCGCACGAACTCGGGCCGAAGGGCATCCGCGTACACACTATCTCTCCCGGCCCTCTCAAAACGCGCGCTGCGTCCGGGCTCAAGGATTTCGAACTCATGTTGAACGAGGCAGTGCAGCGTGCGCCTCTGGGCGAGGTGGTCGACATCATGGATGTGGGCTACACCTGTGCATTTCTTGCGACGCCGTACGCGCGGCGGCTATCCGGCGAAACGTTGTATATCGACGGGGGCCTCAACATCATGGCGTGATCCAACCGTCAAAGGCGGTGCCATCATGAACGCAATGGATACGACAATCATTCAGATCAGCTCCCCGCTCTTTAGCGACGAAAATACGCTTTGCTTTTCAGCACACGCTTTCGGCTGGGGCTATTGTGCATTCTCTCTCGATCGCGACACGGCGTGCGAAGTGCTCGGCGCGGCCGACCATTCGAACAGGCAGACGCTGCTGGCGTTCGCGCTTGGCCAGGTAAAGATACGGGAGGCTGTGAGCCGGGCAATGCGGCCGCGTTGTGGAGAACGCATCCGGCTCACCGGAGCGGATTTCCTCGAGAATGAGAGCATTGCCTCAGTCCAGCCTGACTGAATGAGGCGCTCGCATCTCACCCGTCCGCAACTGGGTGCGTCGTACTGTCAACTGGCTGAGGGGGCTGAGGTTGGACATCCGGATTCTCTGCGTCGAAAGTTCGGGGAGCCTCGATCCACGCTATGAGCAGATGATAAGTCACTGCGAGGATGACCGGGCCGATGAACAGGCCCACCGGTCCCAAGGCGAGCAGACCGCCTATTACACCAGTGAGGATAAGCACCATTGGCAGTGCTATTGCGCGGCGAATCAGGATGGGGCGCAGAATGTTGTCGAGCACTGAAACGCCAATGGTCCAGACGAGCAGCAAAATAGCCGGCAATCGAGCGTCATGCATGAACAGATAGGCGACGCAGCCGAGCATCGGCAGAAGCGGTCCGATCTGCACGAGGCACATCAGGAGCAGTAGGGCGCTCAGCACGCCGGCAAACGGAATGCCCGCGATCCAGATGCCGGCCGCGCCGAGCGAAGCCTGAACGACTGCCGTCACCACGACGCCCAACGCGATTGCGCGGATCGACTGGCCCGTGAGATGGACGATGTTGGCGCCGTTTTCCGGCGAGACACGCAAGGCCAGGCCCGTCACGAGCTGGACGGCCGATTCGCCTTTGGCAAAGAGCAGTCCGCAAATGATGATCAGCAGGATCAGTTGCACGGCAAACGAGCCAACGAAGCCCACTTGAATCACCATCCACCTGGCGGCGACAGCCGCATAAGGCTGCAATTTCGCGAGCATGCCGCCGGGGCCCGCGTCGGATAGCGATTGCCACTCGCGCACAAGACTCCCTGTCAGCGGCAGGCTGGCGAGCCAGTGGGGCGGGGACGGAAGCGCATAGTTGGGCAGTGCTTTGACGAAGGCCATGATGTCTGCTGCATGGTCGGCAAGCGTGGAGACAGCGCCGTATGCCGGTATGCAGATAACGACGATCTCGAGCAGCAGGAGCACTGTCACCGCCAACCCCCGGCTTCCGCGCAAGTACCGCTGCATCTTCAGCATGAGCGGCCAGGTCGTCACGACGATCGTCGTAGCCCACATTAGAGCGGGTACGAACGGATGCACGATGTACAGACTACCGCCGACCAGCAGAAAAAGCGCGCTGACAGCCAGCACGATTCGGGCAAGGTCGACCGCGGGTCGGACCATCTGACGTCCGGATTCCGGCGGCCGGGTCGATTGAGCCGGGTGTTCCATCGTGCGCCTTCCTTTACGGCCTAGCTGGAATACTGAATTCCGCGCTCACCAGTACTGATGCGTGTTCCCGCGCGGCGTTCCGTGATGGCAACGATATCGGGCAGCGCGCCGATCACTGCATCCTTGCCGGTGTTTCGGGCAAACTCGATCGCAGCCATGACCTTCGGGCCCATCGATCCCGCCGCGAAACCCAGCTCTTCCAGCGCATCGGGATGGGCGACCGAGATCGCTTTTCTGGTTGGCTTGTCCCAATCCACGTAGGCCGCGTTGACGTCGGTCGCAATGATCAACATGTCGGCGTCGAGTTCCTGTGCGAGCAATGCTGAACACAGATCCTTGTCGATAACAGCCTCGACCCCGGACAGCTTGTGGTGCTCGTCATACACGGTGGGAATGCCCCCGCCACCCGCGCAGATGACGATCGTGCCATGCTGCAACAGCCATTTGATCGGCCGTATTTCGAATATATGCTTGGGGCGCGGGCTCGCGACCACACGGCGAAACTTGTCGCCGTCAGGGGCGATCGTCCAGTTTCGCTCTGCGGCGAGACGTGTGGCTTCTTCCTGGGTGTAGACGGGGCCGATCGGCTTGGTGGGATGTTGAAATGCGGGATCGGCCGCATCGACTTCGACTTGCGTCAGAAGCGTAGCGAAAGGCACTTCATAGGGCAGCAGGTTGCCCAGTTCCTGTTCGATCATATAGCCGATCATGCCCTCGGTTTGCGCGCCGAGAACGTCTAGCGGATAGGTTTCCACATCTTTATAGGCCGCGCCTTGCAGCGCGAGCAGGCCGACCTGAGGACCATTGCCATGCGCGATGACGATTTCGTTGTCCGGTACGATCTGGGCAATCTGTTCGGCTGCAATTCGTACGTTGGCTCGCTGATTTTCGGCGGTCATAGGCTCGCCACGGCGCAGTAGCGCATTCCCACCTAATGCAACGACTATCCGCATGATGCGCTCCCGAGTGACGGTCCCTGCCTGGACATGACCGTTGATGAAATTCAGTCCCGCCGGATCAGAGGTCCGCGAGTGTCGAGACCAGAATAGCTTTAATCGTATGCATCCGGTTCTCTGCCTGTTCGAATGCGATGTTCAACGGCGATTCGAAGACCTCTTCCGTGACTTCGATGCCGTTCGCGAGATTCGGATATTGGGCAGCGATCTGCTTGCCGACCTTTGTTTCACTGTTATGAAACGCAGGAAGACAATGCATGAACCGGACTTGAGGATTTCCGGAGGCTTTCATCATGTCCATATTGACCTGGTAGGGCAGGAGCATCTGGATGCGCTCTTTCCACGCTTCAACGGGTTCGCCCATCGACACCCACACGTCGGTATGAACAAAATCGACACCCTTGACGGCAACCTTCGGATCTTCGGTCAACGTTAGACGTGCTCCTGTTTCCGCGGCAAACTGCTGGCACATTGCGACGTGATCCTCATGTGGCCAAAGCGCTTTCGGCGCGCCGATCCTTACGTCCATGCCGAGCTTCGCGCCGATGAGGAGCAACGAGTTGCCCATATTATTGCGAGCGTCCCCCAGGTACGCGTAACTGATGGCGGGGAGCGGCTTGTCCGTATTCTCCCTCATCGTCAGCACATCGGCCAGCATCTGGGTGGGGTGATACTCGTCTGTCAGACCGTTGAACACGGGTACGCCGGCATATTGCTCGAGTTCGTCGACGATTTCCTGTTTGAAGCCGCGATATTCGATAGCGTCGTACATGCGCCCGAGTACCCGGGCAGTGTCCTTCATGCTTTCCTTATGCCCGATCTGCGACGAACTCGGATCAATATAAGTGACGTTGGCACCTTGATCATAGGCGGCGACTTCGAACGCGCAACGAGTGCGCGTCGAGCTCTTTTCGAAGATCAGCGCGATGTTGACGCCTTTCAGATGCTGTTGTTCCGTGCCCGTGTATTTCGCGCGCTTGAGGTCTCTGGAGAGGTCGATCAGATACCGCAACTCCCTGCTGGTGTGATGCACGAGGCTAAGAAGACTTCTGTTTCGCAGATTAAAGGCCATGTTGCTTCTCCGTCAGAGATGAGTTCGGCGGGAGGTAGTCGGATTGACTGGCGGGCATTGGGGTGCCATTCAAAAATCGACCGCATCCCTGCTGATCGGGCATGTCATGCAATGACCGCCGCCCCGGCCGCGCCCCAACTCACTGGCCGCAATCGTGATGACTTCTACGCCGGCTTTACGTAGGAGCGTATTCGTGTAGGTGTTGCGGTCGTACCCCACCACCACGCCAGGCTCGATGCAGACCACGTTATTGCCGTCATCCCACTGTTCTCGTTCCGCGGCAAAACTGTTTCCACCGGTCTCGACCACGCGCAAACGAGGCAGGCCGAGCGCTTCCGCCACTACGTCGACGAACGGCTTTTCTTCGCGGCGAATCGTGAGCCCGGATGTGCTCGATTCGTCCGCGCGTACCGAGAAGGCAACGATCTGGTTGACTACTTCCGGGAAGATCGTGACGAGATCGCGGTCGCAAAAGCTGAAAACCGTATCGAGGTGCATCGCGGCGCGTGACTTTGGCAGGCCCGCAACGACGACCCGGTCAACCACGCCCTTACTGAAAAGCGACTGGGCCAACTCGCCGATAGCCTGCCTTGTCGTGCGTTCGCCCATGCCGACCAGAACCGCACGGTTCCCGATCGGCATGACGTCGCCACCTTCAAGCGTGGCCGACCCGTGATCCTTGTCGGGATCGCCATACCATATCTGGAAGTCTCCTGAGGCGAAGTCAGGATGGAACTTGTAGATGGCGGAAGTGAGCAGCGTCTCCTGGCGACGGGCAGGCCAATGCATGGGATTGAGCGAAACGCCGCCGTAGATCCAGCATGTCGTATCGCGCGTGAAGAGGGTGTTCGGCAGAGGCGGCAGAACGAAGCTCGAATAGCCCAGATATTGCCTGTACATCTTCAGAATGCCACTGTGCTCGGTGTCAGGCACGTCCTCGGCCACCACGCCGCCTATCAGGAACTCCGCGATGTGGCGCGGTTCGAGCCCCTCGATCCAATGACGCACTTCCTGTGCGAGGCTGACGCCCACCGTGTCCGTGCGAATCTTGCGGTCGAGTATCCAGCTCAGTGCTTCCGGGTTGTGCACCGTCTCTGTCAACATGTTGTGCATCTCGACGACATCGACGCCGCGCTCGCGCATCTTCGTGACAAAGTCGAAGTGGTCGCGTTTGGCCTGGCTGACCCACATGACGTCGTCGAAAAGTAGCTCGTCGCAGTTGCTGGGTGTGAGTCGCTGATGCGCGAGCCCGGGAGAGCAAACCATCACTTTACGCAACCTGCCTACTTCGGAGTGAACGCCGAATGCGGTCTTTTCCTTGGTCATCATGTGTCTCCCCATGTTCGAGGGTGAGGAATCCTTATCGCAACGCCAACCATCAACCCGGCGACAAGCACGGCCGACATGCCACTCGGCAACATGCTGGGCGGGACAATAGAGGGGGTGGCGGAGAAAGCGCCATGCGAATGGGTACGCATCGTTCACGTGTCGTCATCGAATCAGGCAAGCCTGATCTGGGTACGATTGCGTTTCGACCAATGTGAGCGTGAAAGGCAACGCACACAATAAGACTTTGGTCCGACGCCCGTTGATAGCCTTATACCGGACGATAAAATCGCCATGCCGCTTTCTTCTGGCGCTCGCCGACGTGGACCGCAACAAGGCCGCGGAAGAATCCACCATGCTTGCTTTCGAGTAGCGCAGCTTCCACGAGTACGGGAGCACCGCGTGGTCGGCGGGGAGGGAGGGGAAGGGCCGCGGGTCGTGGTCAACCGTGGGGTGCCGGGGTCGCGGCCGAATCCCGACAATCACTTGACCACTGCGGGCTCCACAGAAATGGCAACGGCCTCGTTGTACACCACTTGCACCTGATCGCCTTTCTTGATCAATTTGAGCTGCTCGGGGTCCTGCACGATCAGGTCCAGTGAATTGCCTTGCGGTCCTCGCAGGGTTACCGCGCCAGTTTGATGATTGACGGCAGTGACGTTCGCCATGACCGTCACCTCGCGACTTGCCGTTCCACCAGGCTTCGCACCGAGTGGTGCGCGCGTAATGTTCTGACTCTCATTGGCGGAGAGTGGCGCACTGCCTTTCTTCAGCGTGACGGTTAATGCCTGAGAGTATTCCGCTGTAACACTGTCGCCGAGCTTGAGTTGGCCGAAATTATGCGCTTCCTCGCCCACTACGAGTTGCACGACTTTGCCTTTCGCATCCTTTAACCACACCGTGCGGGTTTCCGGCTCTATGCCGACCACCGTCGACGTCGTCTTGATCGTCCCAGTGACGGAGACCTTGCCGGGCGCACTTGTCACGCCCACGTTGGGTTCTGTTTGCGCGAATCCCGCCTGTGCCAGGGCCGCGAGCGTCGCTGCGATGATGAGTTTCTTGCTGTTCATGATGCTCTCCTTGGACACCCGGGCTTTTTTTGCGGGCGCGGTAGTTGGATGCCGTCATCAGGACATGTGTGGCTTCACCGGTGGGAATTGCTCACTTGATGGTGTACCCACGGCCTTCCATACACGCGCCCCAGGCACGATTGAACGTATCCATCGCGCCTTGAGTCTGTGACTGGGCGGCAGCACCGGCAGCCCGACGGTTCTGGCGTGCTCGCGAGCCTCCGACCATCGTGCCTGCCGTCGCGCCGATCGCCGCGCCTTTGCCTGCATCGCCCGCTATCGCGCCGACGACTGCGCCGCCGGCCGCGCCACGCGCCGCACCTTGAACGCGCTCGCCACCGCCCACCGCGGGACCCGAAGGCGGAGGGGGGGCATTGGCGACGGCAGCCGGGTCCACACCCGTATTGCTCTTCGCCCACGAGTAACACGCGGCGTCGTCCTGTTGCTGCATTTGCTGGCTTTGTCCCTTCGACGGATACGCGATGGGCTTCGCCTCCACCACGCCTTCGAATGACACCGCGCCGGCCAACGCAGCGCAAATACAGCACTTCGTTAAGTTATTCACGGCAACTCCTTACTCGAGCCTTCGCCGATACAAACGGGTGCTCACGTCTCTGCGCCATATCGGAGATGGGACGGTGGCGACCATGTCTGGTCCGGCGTGTCAGATGACGCGTGCAGTTTCGCTCCAGCGCAGAGGTGGCCGGATCGCGTTCATCATTGCTTTTCACGCCCCTCATGCGCAATCAGACCATGGTCGTATTCAACGGAGCGGATCTGCAGGTGCGGCGGCTGCTGCGCGCGGATCGCGGCATAGCCGCGTAGCCACATCGTAGCGGCGTTGTAGAGGCCTGGAGGCGGCGCATACCCGACTTTCTAAGACCTTGGTCCGATGCGAATCGCACCGCGTAAGCGGTAGGCTTGAAGATCGAGGCTGGCCGCTCGGGTCCCGCGTTGTGGAGAAGCGGAGAAGGGAATTCCCTATCGGCTATCCGCTATAGAAACGGCGGGCGACGTCTGTGCCTGCCGGTAATGCTTCGCGCCCTGAGGGAGCAGCTTTATGCGCAATCGGTCCTTGCCGCACCACGGTTCCGGTTTCCATCTGCCCGTGCTCGAATGGGTACACGGCTATCAGAAGTCCTGGATCAAACCGGACGTCATTGCGGGTGTCACGGCATCGGCTGTTGTATTGCCGAAGGCGATGGCGTATGCGACGGTTGCGGGCCTTCCTGTGCAGATCGGACTCTATACGGCACTTGTGCCCATGGTGATCTACGCTCTGTTGGGCACGTCGAGGCCACTCAGCGTTAGTACGAGCGCAACGCTGGCCATTCTGACCGCTACCGCGCTCGGTCAGGTGGCGCCAGGCGGCGGGGTGGCGCAACTGGCCATTGCAACCGCTACGCTCACGCTGCTTGTCGGTATCGTCCTTGTTCTCGCGGGGCTGCTCCGGCTCGGGTTCGTCGCGAACTTTATTTCCGAGCCGGTACTCACGGGGTTCAAGGGCGGCATCGCAATCGTCATTGTGCTCGATCAATTGCCTAAACTAATTGGCCTTCACGTCGTGAAGGGTTCGTTCTTTCACAACGTGTATGCGCTCTTCGCAGGGCTTCCTCACGCATCGGTGGCGACCGTCATTGTCGGCGTCGTGACGATTGCGATCCTCGTCGCACTCGAGCATCTCTATCCGAAGTCACCGGCGCCGCTCATTGCGGTAGCGTGCGGGATCGCCGGTGTTGGCCTGCTTGGACTGCAGAAATACGGGGTTGGCGTCGTCGGCCACATTCCGACCGGGCTGCCGTCGCTCGTGATTCCGGACTTCTCGCTGATCGAGCAACTGTGGCCTGCTGCCGCGGGCATTGCACTGATGAGCTTTACCGAAACCATTGCTTCAGGGCGAGCGTTTGTGCAGAGCGGAGAGCCCGCGCCGCTGCCAAATCGGGAATTGTTGGCGACAGGCCTCGGTAATGCCGCAGGCGCACTGGTGGGTTCGATGCCTGCGGGCGGCGGGACCACCCAGACGGCGGTCAATCGCCTCGTGGGTGCGCGCACGCAACTGGCTGAACTGGTCACGGCTGCCGTCACCCTGGGCACGATGCTGCTGCTTGCGCCGCTGATCGGCCTCATGCCGCATGCGACGCTCGCGGCCGTGGTGATCGTCTATTCGATCGGCTTGCTCAAGCCGGCGGATTTTCGCGCCATTCTGGCAGTCAGGCGGACCGAGTTCATCTGGGCGCTCGTGGCGCTCGCAGGCGTCGTCTTGCTGGGTACGTTGAACGGTATTCTGATCGCCATTCTCGTATCGCTCGCGGCGCTCGCCTATCAGGTGTCTGATCCGCCTGTCTATGAGTTGCGTCGCAAGCGCGGCACCAACGTATTCCGCCCGATATCCGAGCAGCACCCCGACGATGAACATTTCCCGGGACTCCTCCTTCTGCGGCCCGAGGGACGCATCTTCTTCGTCAACGCTTCGAACATTGGTCACAAGATCACCCCGCTCGTCGAGCGCGCGCATCCTCAGGTGATTGCGCTGGATATGAGGTCGGTATTCGATCTGGAGTACACGGCGCTGAAGATGCTGACTGAAGCAGAGAAGCATTACCGCGAAAACGGAGTGTCCATATGGCTCGTCGGCCTCAGTCCCGAGGTTTTTGCCGTAGTGCAGAACGCGCCGCTCGGCAAGACGCTGGGACGCGAGCGGATGTTTCTCAACCTCGAGCAGGCGCTTGCCGCCTGGTGCGCGCGGGACGGTAAGCAGGCTGCGCCGGACGCGCCACGGGGCATCGCGCACTGAGCCATCCAGGATCGTTGAAGTTACGGAGTGAAGGGCGAAAGACAAATGGCGGCGTAAAGGTTGTGTCAGAGGGACCGACCGATGACACGGGAATAACGAGGCGAGAGCAAATCAGGCAGGGGATATCATGGACAAGGCTGTTTCACGCAAGGCGGCAAGCAGATCGAATGCTAAAGACGTTCAGTACCGCACACCTGATGAGAGGGCGGCGGAAGGTCGACTCATGCGCGATTCGGTGCCGCGGACGTCACAGGGAGGCTGGAAGCAGCCCGATGGTCGGCGGGATATCCTTGAGCTTCTCAACGAATCCAATGAGGGGCGCCTGCCTAGTTTGGTGCCGATCCGGTTCGGTCGTATGTCTGCGTCTCCATTCGCGTTCTATCGCGGCGCGGCGGCCTTGATGGCTGCGGACCTGGCGACGACGGCAACCAGCGGGTTACGCGTGCAGGCGTGTGGCGACGCACACCTGATGAACTTCGGCGGATTCGCAACGCCTGAGCGCAACATCATTTTCGATATCAACGATCTGGATGAGACCTTGCCCGCGCCCTTCGAGTGGGATTTGAAGCGGCTCGCAGCCAGTGTCGTGATCGCGGCGCAGCATCTTGAGTTGCCCTACAGCGACACGACACGCATTAGCACGGATCTCGTGCGCGAATATCGCGAACGCATGCACGACTTCGCATCCATGCGCGCGCTCGATGTCTGGTACGACCGCATCGATCTGCAAAAGTACCAGGATCGGACGGGCGATCCCGCCATTGTCGAGGCAGCGCGCAAGCGCATCGCGCAGCGCATCGAAATGGAACGCCGCAAGACCGTGCCTGACCATCTCTATCCGAAGTTGGTCACGGAAGCAGACGGGCATCCCCGCATCAAGGACGAGCCGCCGCTCATCTTTCATCCCACTGAGGACGTCGCCCCCGGGCTTCAGTCGGGCTATGCGGAGGCCATTGCCTCGTATCGCGAGAGCCTCGCCGAACATGTGCGGGTACTGTTCGACAGGTTCCACTTCGTTGATCTGGCGCTCAAGGTGGTCGGCGTGGGCAGCGTCGGCACGATCTGCGGAGTGGGGCTGTTCATGGCGTCGGACAACGATCCGCTGTTCCTGCAAGTCAAGGAAGCAAAAATGTCCGTGCTCGAACCCTATGCGGGGAAAAGCCTGCATCCCAACCATGGGCAACGGGTCATTGCCGGTCATCGCATCATGCAGGCGGCCAGCGACGTGTTTCTCGGGTGGAGCCGCGGTCAGAATGGGCGCGACTTTTATGTCCGTCAGCTTCGCGACATGAAAATGTCCGTCATGATCGAGGGGCTGGACGCCGGCATGCTCCGGCAATACGCGCGTATGTGCTCGCACGCGCTTGCGCGTGCTCACGCGCGCTCGGGCGACGCCGCAATGATCGCCGGGTATATGGGTTCGGGCCAGACGTTTGACGATGCGATCACCGAGTTCGCTGCGGAATATAGCTCACAGAACCGGCGCGACTACCGGCAATTCGTTCATGCGATCCGTGAAGGACGGATCGAGGCAATAGTCGAAGGCTAGAGGGCGCAATAGCGGGCGTGAGGTCACGGTTGGATTGGGATGAAGCGAGAGGTTCTCGCGCCACGACAATACCTTGACGGTGCGTCTCATGTGGCATTCGATTCACCTGCCGCTTTTGCGCCCATTAAAGCAGCTGTTGCCGAGCTTGATCTGGATCATTACGTGGGGTCGTGACCTGCCGATGATAAAGGTGGCGAAGGCAGGCGTTCCGGATTGCACAGTGGAAAGCATAATTTTTCACCGGTAATCAGGAATCCGCCTGCATCGCACCGCTGCAACTGGTCTACGTGGTCAAGACTGCCAGTCCGCAGAATATCCCTCAGCGTGAGCGAGAGCTTTTTTCAGGAGGCTCGGCAATGAGCATACTCAGCAGGCTATGGCATCGCGACGAACCACGCGGAACGCCTGAGCAAGAAGAGCGGATCGACGCAACGATCGAGCGTATTCTCACGATGATCCCCCGCTTGCGCATGGCAAAGCGTTACCGTACACGCCTTGCGCCCGCCGTTGCTGCTTATCTTCGTTTCGAAGCGGCTATGCTCGCTTCGTTGCCGGCAGCGCGTCAGGCAAGTATCAATACGTGGTCGTCCGATCCCCATCTGCGCGCTTTCTTTGCAACGCCCGAAGACTTGACCACGGCATTCGGCCGCTCAGAGGCGTTGCGTGAATATTTCGACCTGCATCCTGAATCAGAGGAAGCCTATGCGGTACTCGGGATGGCCATGACCGAACGCCATGTGCTCGGCGTTGCGATGCAGGGCGACACAATTCGTCGTGACGTTGCGCAAACCACGATCTGCTTCGGCGACTATCGGGTCCGAATATGCGCCGCCACAGAGAGCGAGCTGCATCAGGAAATTGGAAACCGTCTTGTCGATCAACTGGCCTTGGAAGGATTGGCGAAGCTCGCGGCAGACCGCCGCGATCTGCTGTCTCGCGGACACGAACTTATCGAGGAGCGCTTCGCTCTGTTTCAGACGCAAGGCGCGGGTATGCGCTCTGTGACTGGGGGCGGCGACGAGTCCAGCACGGAGGAGTTGGCCCGCCTGCACGCGGCGATAGAAGACAATGCCGGCAAACTCGCGGCACTCAAGGCGCCTACCGAAGTCATCGAACTCGAATTTGAACGTGTCTGCGAAGTGCTGTCAGAGTCTTCTGCACATATTTACCTGACGAAGAAGCGGTTGCGCATCGATCTGATGAACGTGGTCCAACCAGCGGGCTCGCGGGGTAGCCACGATATTGAATTCAACTTCGCTCGAATTCCCGGCATCAAACCGGAGCAGCGTGCTTTTGCAGTAGTTCGGTATTCTCGTCACGAGTTACTGCCGGCTGGATTGCATATTGACCCTGCAATCAGGGCGCTTTAGTGGAAACGGCTGGTCACGCTGGTTGTGAGTTGCATCGGCGGACCGGGCGGCGTTTCTCATCTAAAGGATGCCGTGAATACTTTCAGTCGTGTACGCGCCTCATGCCCAATGGCAGAGATCACACGGGAGACCAAAGTCCTATATCCAATATTTCGCCGGTGATGTAGCGTGAAATTGACGCGCAACGAGCAGGTACAACGGTACTAATTATCGTCGGTGGTCGTTTTCCGCCGCTGGGCATCCAGGGCAGAATTTCCGCGTTCAGCGCTGCGGAGGCTGATGTACTCCTGGCAAGGTGTGTTGCAAGGCGCGGCCTTCATCGTTTGGGCCGGTGTCCACTGGAGGGGCGACGTGAGTGGTGACCGTCGACTAAATCGGGAACTTTGTGCAATCGCTCTCGTTTTCGTCACTCAGACTGTTGCAGCGGGTTTTGCATGCGGAGATGAAATCACACTGCAAACCAATCTCTACAACATCCACTACCACTATGACCCAGATCACATACCATACTCGCCTTTGGTCGCCGCAGAGTGGCGACGAAACGACGGGTGGTTGATCGGAGGCGGGGTATTTCTAAATTCATTTGGACAGTTCTCACAGACGGTTTATGGCGGATATCTCTGGAACATTGCCGACACCGGGTTTTATGCGAAGTTGGTGGGTGGTGTCGTTCACGGTTACACGGGGCAATACAAAGACAAGTTGCCGCTCAATGTCGGGGGATTCGCTCCTGGTATCATCCCGGCCATCGGATATAAGCTGGGGCCCGTGAGGATTGAGACACAGTTTATCTGGACCAGTGGGCTCATGATCACAGGCGGCATCGCCTTCTGACGGATATTGCTCGCTTCGTTCCGGCCTCGATCTCATTGAGCCATTCGGGTCCGTCATCGCCCACGCGGCAAGCTCATCGCCGGGCGGTTCGTGGTGAACATCGGGTCAACGGTTCAGCGTGCGCACACATCTCTCGATAGACCACGGCCGTTGTGGACCGTAGCCGGCAGTCGCCTGGTCATCCGCCAAGCGCCATGACGATCATAATGAGTACGACGCCGAGTATCGCCATCAATGCGCCTGTGAAAGCGGGTCTTCCAACGCCGGCATACCGTCCGAGTGTCGCGCCCACCGCAAATAGCATCGCCACCGCAACACAGCGGGATGAAGTCAAGGCAACGTGAATATCTTGCGTGACGAGAAAAGGAAGCGCGACCGGAAAAGTCGCGATAACGACAAGCAGAAAAATCCCAGCTGCCGCCGCGAAGTCCTCCGTGCGAAGAAGGGGGTGCCGGGTAAGATCCAAAGCAAGCAGGCGGTGCCGCATGCCGGCAATTTCCTCTGGTCCGCTGATCGCGGCAACATAGCCGGGTAGAGAATCTCTGACGAGGTTGAACCCTGTTTCAGAGTCGGCTAAAGCGATCTGCGACGCGACGACACGATTGTGGGTTCGTTCGGTGACGATCCTGAGCAGGTACATGACTGCGTCGACCAGACCCCATGCGAGATTGCAGCCTAGCGCAGCCCTTGTCGCGGCACGCGCCTGCTGGCCTTCAGGCGAGGCGAGCGAGACTGTGCCGACGATAGTAACGGCCATGATAATGCCGAACAATATTTCAGAGGTTCGATCTATCGGGTCCAGAAGCCTTCCGACCTTCATATTCTTCATTGATCTTCTACCGTTGTCCTCTTTCAACCGTAGTCCACAGTTGGGTGAAGTTGTTGAGGCTGGTCAATCTTCTCGACGAAAACAAGCACGGATCTAAGGTGAGCTTTTCGCAGAACGTAGACTTGCGTGGGCCGAAATGGAGGCATTGGATGTGCGGCGTCGCCATGCAGACGTGAATGGGCCGAAAGTCCTATTGCCGCACCGTGATATGCGGAAGATAGTGAGGTGATGCCATTAATTTTGCGCGTTTCAAGGGGGAGCAATGTCTAAAACACTTGAGAGAAGGGAAAACGCGGATGCTGCCAGGTTGGGACAGATCGACAACAAGACTTACATGAAAGAGCTCGCTCGATTGCACGTTGAACTGGTGAAGCTTCAGGAGTGGGCTGTCGCGACCGGGGCGAAGATTTGCGTCGTATTTGAAGGGAGAGACGGTGCGGGCAAGGGGGGCGCGATCAAAGCCATTACGGAACGCGTCAGCCCACGGATCTTCCGTGTCGTTGCCTTGCCGGCACCCACTGATCGCGAGAAGACCCAGATGTACGTGCAGCGATATCTTCCCTATTTGCCCGCGGCGGGTGAAATCGTACTCTTTGATCGGAGTTGGTATAACCGTGCGGGAGTAGAGCGCGTGATGAAGTTTTGCACGGAGGAACAGGCGCAAGCGTTCCTGAAAGCAATTCCGCTCGTTGAAAAAGCGATCGTGGGTTCAGGCATTATTCTTTTGAAGTATTGGCTGGAAGTGAGTGAAAAAGAGCAGACTCGCAGGCTGGAATCGCGCATCAATGACGAACGAAAAATATGGAAGCTCTCTTCAATGGATCTCGAGTCATACAGCCGCTGGTATGACTACTCTCGGGCGCGCGACGAGATGTTTGCAGCAACGGACACCGAAGGCTCACCCTGGTTCGTGGTGCCTTCTGATCACAAGAAGCGCGCCCGTCTGAATATCATTAGCCATCTCCTGAATTCGGTTCCATACAAAGAATTGCCGCGCAAGCGGATTGCGCTGCCGGCGCGCCAGAAACCAAAGGGCTATGTCGATCCTGCATACCCGTTTCGATACGTGCCCGAAGTTTTCTAATAATTAGGCAGGTGAGCTTTTGATCTCGCTCTTAAGCGCCATGTGGCGGCAAGAAGCTAAACTCGTAGCCGCACTATTTTTACAAATAAAATAGAAAAGCGGTGTAAATACCTATTCAAAAACTCTAATTTCGATTCGTGCGATTGTATTTATGTTCGTTTTTCTTAATTAAGTAACGATGGCTGTGAAGCGGATTTAGTTAGGTAAAAAAATAAAACAGTAAGGTTGACCGAAAACCGATGATATAAGTCAAAAAATAAGGGAGGAAATGCGCTAGAGTGAGTTCACAGGGTCGGCAGTTCTAAGTTGCAATATGGATTGGCCCGCGCGATTCGGAAGATATGTCAGGCGAGCGGACCAGTCGCAACGACTCGAAAAACGAGCTATACATGGCGCGGAGACATCGATGACGAATCGAATTGGGCAGGTGAAGGCGTTTGCCCTTCGCCTTGCTGGAAATTTGACGGCTCTATACTCCCCTCGCAGGCTTCCTGCTGCTAGTCGCACTGGCGTTGAAACTGGCTGTTCGATGGAGATGCGATTTTCGGCTGATCGGGCCTGCGTTCTGTTGCCGCAAGACAGCCTGACGTCTGCTTTAGCGCATGTTGCGCACCCGGCAGGAGAGAGCCTATACGCATCCGGATCGACGGACACGAAGGCA
This sequence comes from Paraburkholderia sp. RL17-383-BIF-A, assembly GCF_046028015.1. Classification (NCBI taxonomy): domain Bacteria; kingdom Pseudomonadati; phylum Pseudomonadota; class Betaproteobacteria; order Burkholderiales; family Burkholderiaceae; genus Paraburkholderia; species Paraburkholderia sp. RL17-383-BIF-A. The sequence continues at coordinate 99,328 of NZ_JARESR010000030.1, forward strand.
AGCTCGCCACAGCAAATCATCTCGCCATTTTCGTGGTTTCGTGTGCCGCGTCGCCCGGCGCTTCAGATGCTTGATGAAAATATGTC